>JBCCIX010000086.1:0-12231 GCA_039028075.1 Bacteroidota bacterium
AGTTTCCCTTTCCAGTATATGTGATGGGACGGCCATAGGCAAAGTCTTTATTAAGTATACGACAAATTTAATGGTTTAGTTATTAAATTGACGTAATTCTTTAAAAGTCTTTTTGCATAGCTAACCTGTTCCCTCTAAAAAACTCATCAATAGCCATCCGCTTTTTTCCTTGCAATTGAAGCTCCTGTATTTCAATTAGGCCGTTTTGTGTCCTAAAATGGAGATAGGACTTATTATCCGTGTCAAACTGGCCAGGGACAAGGTTGGATTCTTTTAACAAGGGTTTTACTTTATAAAGTTTTAAGTTCAGTTTATTTACAATAGTCCAGGCCGCAGGGTAGGGGCTTAAGCCTCGTATAAAATTGTAAACCTCGTTCGTCGATTTCGACCAGTCTACTTCACAGGTTTCGCGAAATATCTTAGGTGCTTTTTTGAGTTCCCCGCTTTCATCTTGCTTGATCTGCGGATAGTCTCCTTGTTCAATAGCTTGAACGGTTTTCAATACCAGCTTTCCGCCTTTTTCCATAAGCCGTCCGTACAACTTACCCACGGTGTCGTCTTCATGAATCGGCTCCTTCTCCTGGAAAATGATCTTGCCGGTATCTATTTCGTGCTTAAGGAAAAAAGTGGTTACACCGGTTTCTTTTTCACCGTTGATAATGGCCCAATGGATAGGTGCTGCACCGCGATATTGCGGTAGCAAAGACGCATGTAAATTAAATGTGCCTATGGGAGGCATGTTCCAAACAACTTCGGGTAACATACGAAAAGCTACTACTACCTGGAGATTGGCCTTAAATCCTTTCAACGCTTGAATGAAGTCAGGATTTTTCAGGTTTGCGGGTTGCAATACAGTAATGCCATGTCTTAAAGCGGCTTCTTTAACCGGGGAGGCCGCTAACTTTTGGCCGCGTCCTTTCGGTCGGTCTGGGGCCGTAATTACTGCCACTATGTCAAATCCTTTTTCAATGAGAATATCCAGGCTGGGTACGGCAAAATCCGGGGTACCCATAAAAATAATCCGCAACTTATCCATCGTCTGCAAAGATGGTCAGCGGCTACTCAAAATCAGCATAAAGCAGGTACTTCTTACGCATGGTTTTATAGTCTTTTAAGCCGGCTTCCCAGGTTGCTTTGATCTGGGCTTCCGAAAATCCATCTTTCACCTGCTGAATGGTTTGGTCATTTCCTATTAACTTATTGAAGTAGGGCTTGAAGAAGTTGTCTTTATCCCTAAACTCGGAATAGGCGGAAAGTAAATAGCCTAGATCAAAGCCTGGTTGAATATCTGCATCGCCCAGGTACTTACCAAAACACGTTTCACCTTCCAAGGGGGGGTACTTTGACATGCCGGGAATAGAAACCGGGGTGAATGAATATTCAGAAGTAAAGCTAGGATGGCCATACTGTAAAAAAGGGGCCTGAGTTCCTCTTCCCACACTGACTTGAGTGCCTTCAAAAAGCGCGAGTGAAGGGTATAAAACTACCGACTTCTGGTTGGGCAGGTTGGGACTTGGTTTCACCGGAAGTTCGTAGGTAAGGCTATGATTATAATTTTTAACTCTAACAACGTTCAGGTCGCATTTCAAATTGTTCTCTAACCAACCTTCGCCATTGATCATTTTCGCTAGTTCTCCCACCGTGAGCCCGTGTAAAGTAGGAATGGGATGGATACCAACGAAGGACTGAAATTCTGAGTTAAGTATCGGGCCATCTACGATCATCCCGTTTGGGTTGGGGCGGTCCAGTACGATGAATTGTACGTTGTTTTCGGCACAGGCCTCCATGACATAATGCATAGTGCTGATAAAAGTAAAAAACCGTACGCCCACATCCTGGATGTCAAAAACCACAACATCTATGTCCTCTAGCATTTCTTTGGTGGGCTTTTTAGTCCTTCCGTAAATGGAAACGATGGGCAAACCTGTTTTGGCATCCTTTCCATCGCTAATTTCAGCCCCGTCCGATTTATTACCTCTGAATCCATGCTCGGGGGCCATAACTTTCAGTATGTTGATCTTTTTTGCCAGTAATGTATCCACTAAATGCGTGGTATCTACCAGGGAAGAGTGGTTGGCTACTATGGCAACTCTTTTGTTTTCGAGAAAAGGCAGATAGAGCTCAAACTGCTGTGCACCGACTAAAAGAGCTGAAGTGTCCGAAGGCTGCGAATGTAAGCAGGAACCCAGGCAAAAAATAGATAAACTAAAAATGAAACTCTTCACGGCTTAATTCATTACTTTGGCTGTTTAAATGTAACGATCTCCATTGAACCTCCCTTATTTTATATCAAAAAGGATCGGCCGGGAAGAAAAAGGTACGTTCTCCGCTACCATTCATAAAATTGCAATAGCCAGTATAGGCATAGGTCTGGCGGTGATGATAGTTTCTTTCTTGATCCTTAAGGGCTTTCAAGACACAGTCACCCATAAGATCTACAGTTTCAGCTCTCATCTTCAGGTCACAAAGTACAGTATGGGCAACGCTTTTGAGGAGCTCCCCATTTCCTTGAACAATGACTTTCTGGATGAGTACGATCAATATGATTTAATTGATCACGTCCAAGAGTACAGTCTAAAAGCAGGCTTGCTTAAGAGTGAAGAAACGCTAGGCGTTTTCGTAAAGGGAGTTAGTACTCGTTTTGATCAGGAACGTTTTAAAGAAAATGTCATTGCCGGTCGTTTTATCGACTTTTCGGACCCGCGTTACGCCAAAGAAGTGGTCATTAGTAAGTCCATTGCGGACAAGCTGATCCTTGAGGTAGACGATGATATCATCATTCATTTTTTTATGAATCCTCCGCGGCCCCGAAAGCTTAAGGTGGTCGGAATTTACGAAACAAACCTGGCCGATTACTATGATGATAAATTCATCCTTGGGGATATTCGTATGATCCAACGCCTGAATAATTGGGGAGATTCGCTAGCCGGTGGGTTGGAGGTTTTTGTGAAAGATGTGAACAGAATTGACCAAGCGGAGGCGCTTTTAGACGAGGTGTTGGATTATCAACTCTATGTTGAAAAAGTAAGCGATAAGTATTTCCAGGTGTTTGATTGGCTTTTTTTAATTGGAAGACAAGTTAACATTTTTCTCGGTATCATACTTTTTGTGGTTTGTGTTAACATGGTGTCTATCATCCTGATTCTGATTATGGAAAGAACACAAATGATCGGCTTATTAAAAGGTATCGGAGCTACCAACCGGCAGATAAGAAGGATCTTTTCCTACAATGGCTTGCTACTTATTACCAAAGGACTTATCGGCGGCAACCTGCTTGGGGTGGGAGTATGTCTGATTCAGTATTATTTTAAAGTTATTCCTTTGGAAGCTAAAGACTATTATATGAGCTATGTTCCCATTGGTTGGGATTGGCAGATCATACTAGTGCTCAATCTTTTAACGTTAGCCGTGGTGGGAGTTACCATAGTTCTTCCTACGATAGCCATCGTAAAAGTAGACCCGATTAAAGCCATTAAATTCGATTAGTCCGATGAAGCTTGTCATAAAATTTGTCATGCTCTTCTGGTTAGTCATAAGCTCTTGGGATCTGGCTTCGCAAAGTTTACTTTATGATCGAACTCCTAATTCCGTCAATTTGCAGTGGCTCAGACCAAGTATCCCGGGGGGTAATTTGGATCTGGCCTTTGGTACTTCGCGAAATAGCGTTACCTGTAGGTTTACAGTCGGAAGCAATAATTCCCTCATTATTGAAGTGCCATTTGCTTATCTGGGTATAAAGAGTTTTGATGACTCTGAAATTGCCCTAGGGAATATTTATTTGGGCACAGAGCTTTTTTTTGAAAATGAGAAAGTATTTACAGAATTTGGAATAGCGCTACCTACCGCTTCTGAAAATCCGGCTTCTGCCATTGGATTCGTATCTGATTTTGATCGGCCTCAGACATTTGCTACTGATGCTACTACCATAAAGATTCGTCTAAATTATGCGCAGCTTGAAGCAAAAGGTTTTATATATCGGTTTCGATTGGGACCGGACTACTTTATTATCTCTGATGAATTTAGAGACGGGAGTGAATTATTTTTAAATTATGCGGCTCAATTGGGCTTTAGAGCAGCAAATATATACGGATTAACAGGAGTATCAGCTTTCACGATTCTATCAGAAAGTGAACTTTCGGGTGCGGCAAGAAGCCAATATGCATTTAATGCTATATTGGCGTTTAGCAAATCCAGAGTTAAGCCGGGGATTGTATTTAAAGTGCCACTCGACAATGATTTTGAGGGCTTGGTAGATAATGTACTCGGTTTATTTTTGAATCTGCAGATCTAGTATTTGAGGTAGCACACCTCATTTTTGGTGTAAGAAAAAAGTTTATGGTGTCGACGCAACCTCTTTACGCTTAATATTGTATTGATTTCAGATAGGATCAATGGTTTCGGAACAGCAAAGAATGGAACACCAACTTCTTTTTGAGTGTCAGCAAAAAGGGAGTATGGAAAGCTATGAAAAGCTCTATAAGCATTTCTATGGATTTGCTATGCGTGTATGTTATCGCTACCTGAAAAATGAGCATGAAGCCACGGAGGTAGTTAATGATAGTTTTCTTACTGTATTTAAGAAAATTGATACATACGATCTTTCCCGGCCTTTTGAACCTTGGTTGAGACGGATTCTAATTAATAACAGCATTAATTTCATCAAAAAGCACAGCAAGCACGTGCTACTGGAAACGGACGATCAAGAACCCCTGCATTCAGGATATATTGAGAATGAGGGCTTTCATGATTTGTCGTATAATGAGTTGCTAAGTTTAATTCAGGAGCTTTCACCGACCTACAGAACCGTTTTTAACTTATATGTAATTGATGGCTATACCCATGAAGAAATAGCAGAACAATTGAGTATTTCTGTTGGCAGTTCAAAATCGAATTTGTCAAGAGCGCGAGAAAACCTTCGTGAAAGGTTGAGAAGAAATGATTTGGAAACCGAGAAGATAGAGTAGTTATGAAGGAAAAGGATGTAGACAAACTATTTCAAGACGCAGCGAAAAGAGCAAGTATCGGGAATGCAAATGAAGGATGGGCCTCTATGGAGGCCAAACTTAAAGGTGCCGGAATGGTAGCCGGTACTAAACCTAAATCCTGGATTAGCTTAAATGTGCTTTGGATTATTCTATTATTGCTGATCGGTGGTGGAGGGATCTATTGGTATGTATCAACATCTGAATCTGATCAGAACAATACTAAAATGTTGGCTGATGATTCGATTACTTCACTAGAAGAAAGCGGCACGAAATCAACGAGTAACACACAGGATGATTTAGGTGGGCAAACCGGGGAGCAAGCGTCTGATGAAGAGAATAAGGGAGATCTTTACATAGAGCAAACTATTGATAGTCAATCACTTAAAATTTCCGCTCCGTCGAAAGATGAAGCTTCAATTAAAACAGAGATTCAAGCCAATGAATCTTCCGAAATCAACGTAGCTCGAATAGCATCAGAAACGGCCACGGCCGAAAATGATGCTTTGAACAAAAATGCAAGTAGCTCATCCGATAAGGAAATACTTAGCGCGGCAATCAGCGGACCTGAAGCCGATTCAGAACGTAATGTTACTAGTAGGGCTTCGGAACGAGCTGATAAAGTTGATTCGGGCCTGAATTTAAATAATGATATGATCGAAAATAGTGATTTTGAAGATCAGCCCGGGTTAATACAGAATGAGTCTTTTGAGCCTAATGGTAGCTTAATTGAGGAAAAGCCCAGTAACAAACAAAGAAGAGATTCAGAAGCCGGGGTCTTAGCGTTAAGTTCAGATGATGTTAGTAACGTACAACGTGAGGCCAACCCATCATCGGTCCAGAGAAGCGACTCCACTTATTTCGCTGGTCCCGTACTGCTTTTACCTATTTCTGCTGCACTGGATTTTTCACTTCAACTTCCTGATCCTCAAATCGATCAAATCAATGACCCGCCAGCCAAAGATCAGGAAGAACCTGCTAAGGATTCTTTATTTCGTAGATCGAAATGGAGTATAGGGCTTGAAATTTCACCGGATTTAAGTACGGTAGGCCTCCGGGGTGCCGAGGATCCTGGCTACACCGTTGGTCTGCTTTTGGAGCGCCATTTTACCTCAAAGCTAAGCCTATCGGCAGGGGTGAGTTACTCCAAAAAAATCTATTTTGCAGATGAGGGCATTGAGTCGTATCCGGGAACTAACCCTAACTGGACGTTAGACCGGGTAGACGCAAATTGTGATGTCATCGACGTACCCATAAATTTGAGTTATTATTTGAAGGGTTACGAGCAATCCGGGTTAGTTTTTGGCGTGGGCCTATCTACCTATTTTATGTTGACGGAGAACTACGACATTATTTATGATGATCCATGGCCTGAGGGTACTCAGTTCTTTCGGAGTGAAAACCAACATTTTTTTGGCATCTTGAATGCCTCGATTGGCTATCGAAAACGTCTCAATTCAAGTTTGAGTTTACAGGCAGAGCCCTATCTAAAAATTCCGGTTCAAGGTATCGGAGCTGGCGATTTGGACCTGTATACTTCAGGATTAAGGTTAACCCTTAAATACAATCGTGCTTCTAATCGGTAATTGATCTTTTTTTACCGTCGACCAAGAAAAGACTTTTTGATTTGAATCACTTGCTTAAAACACCCTTTAACCTTCCTGAGGGTTAGTTGCTGGTTAGTTTTTAGCGCTTGGTAAAAATCTTTTCTAGGTTGCCTTAAAGGTACTTTCTTTCCGTTCAAAATATTTATTTAGTCGAACACCTATAATTTTTTTTAATTTTTTTTATTCCCCACGCAACCCTTGTTTTAGCTGCCTTGTACTGGTATCGAACGCAATTACATGTATTGCAATTTTGATCAAGTAAACACAATAATGATGAATTTAAAAGCGAGTTTTTTTAGGTACTTATTTTTTATGTCTTTGACCGTGATCATGGTGAGCTGCGGAGACGATGACGAAGATCCACAGAACGTGGGGGAAGCAAATGTCCGCCTTTTTGAGGTAGATGTAGAAGCTAGCGAAATTGTAATACGTAATTTTGGTGACGCTTCCATTGATGTTTCGGGTTTCTACATTTGCAATCTCAAGAGCTATGCGCAGTTAAATACCCTGACAACCGACGATCTTATCTTAGATCCCAACGAAACAGTCACGTTAGCAAGAGTTCTAAACGCCAGCGCTTCTGACGTAGGGCTGTACTTTAATAACGATGGTTTTGCAAATGCAGATAACCTAGCTGATTTTATGCAATATGGAAATGACCTCGGAGCTAGCGGAAGAATTGACGTTGCCGTAGCTAAAGGTATCTGGACGGCCGGCGACTTTGTGGAAGGTAATATAGAATTTGGTTATACTGGTAATGGGACTGAGAGCGGTGAATCATTTTGGAATTCAGCGGGCAGTAATGTGCCAACTGGATCTGCTAACGTTCGTATCACATCGGTCAATCCCGGTGCTGATGCTATTACCCTCAGAAATTTTGGTGACGCTTCAACGGATATTTCAGCTTATCAATTCTGCGCGAGAAAAAATTACGCGGCCTTGGGTAATCTAACGAGTGGAGACCTGAACCTGGATCCCGATGAAGAAGTCACGATTACTTTTACCATTGACGATAATTCATCCGATCTAGGCCTTTACATAACAGGTGGTGCTTTTGCCGACCCGGCAAGCATGCTCGATTTTATGCAATATGGTGATAATTTAGGCGACGATGGCCGTGTTAACGTGGCGGTAGCTAAAGGAATATGGAGTGACGGTGACTTTGTGAATGGCGTGGGTCCTTACAGTTACGCGGGAGACGGTGATGAGGATGGTTTGGAAAATTGGGAGGTTACTGAAGAAGGAGAATCTTTGATTAGACTTTTTGATGTAGATCCGATTTCGAATACAGTGACCTTAAAAAACTTTGGAACGGCCTCAAAGGACATTTCTACGTATTGGTTTTGCGCCAGATTTGATTACAATCAGCTTTCTGATTTAGGTACCACGGGTGGAAATTCTATTCTTGCACCTCAGGAGGAGGTTACTATTTCAGTGACTATAGACGATCACTCATCGGATTTAGGATTTTACAACGCAGACTCGTTTGGATCTTCAGAAGCACTAGTTGATTTCATACAGTACGGCGATGCTGGAATAGGTCGCGAATCAGTAGCTGAAAGTAAAGGAATATGGACAGCGGGGGATTTTATAAGTGGTGTAGCCCCATATTCTTACCAAGGATCGGGTGCTGAAAATGGCTTGGAAAATTGGGATGCGGCAGAAGAAGGAGAGGCGAATATACGGTTGCTTCAGGTAGATCCCATTGCAAATACGATCACACTTAGAAACTTTGGAAATGCCTCAAAAGACATTTCTTCCTACTGGTTTTGCTTAAGGTTTTCATATAATCAAGTTTCTACGCTAACTGCGCAACAAGGTAACTTTATACTAGCACCAACGGAAGAAGTAGTAATTTCAGTAGATATGAATGATACGTCATCAGATGTTGGATTTTACAGTACCGATATTTTTGCATCTTCTGAGGCCATGAGTGATTTTATGCAATATGGAGAAGGAGGTATTGGCCGCGAATCGGTAGCTGAAAGTAAAGGAATATGGACGGCAGGTGATTTTGTTGAAAACCCCGGACCATTCACCTACAATGGTGATGGTACTGCTACGGGGGCATCCACATGGCAATAGTTTTGGTTAGTTTTTTGGTTAAGTTAAAGGCCACTGATTGTTCGGTGGCCTTTTGCTTTCATATATCTTTTTGCATAATTGATTAGGTCGAATCAGTGATTAAAAAGAAACCAAAGGATCTAGGCCTGGTACTGAGTACTGTAGCTATTGCTATTAACCTCGTAACGGTATCTATTTATATTTATCAGGCGCGTATTATGAACAGGCCACAGGAGATAGCCGCCTGGTCTTACTTGGAATGGAGATCGATCGATAACGAATCGGATGTAATGAAGTTATACGTCAGAAATAACGGTATCGGACCCGGCATTGGTTAAAAATATAGAAATGCGCTTAGAAGATACTGAAATGGCCAATCTGGATTCGGTGTTTCAGAGGCTAATGAGAACCACCAGCTTTCCGTATCTGTGAGGGAGTATCGAAAACAGGGTTTTACCGGCTGGTGAGTTCGTTAATATCATCACTATAAAAAATGCGGAGTACGCAGAAAGGGTGTTTTATGAGCTCAAAACAAGAAGATTTGAATTTGATATATGCTATGAATCCATTTATGGAGCTAAATGGAAATGTACAGGTTTAAGTGTAATTGAAATTGGATGTGATTAGTTAATTTCAAAATTCGCAGTTTCCAACTCAAGGAAAGTGCCGTCTGAAAAGTCCAACCTCAAAGTTAACCGCTGGCTGATGGATTCCTGAGGAGCTTCGTTCATTACGAGGATCAGTTCATCGCCTATGTGTCCGAATAATCCTTTATTATCAGATAGATGCTCTGAAAACGTATCTAGCGATATATCGACATGGTTTGCTACATTAAAAATGGAATTCAATGATTCGCCAGCTTGCACCTCATCAGTAGCTAATGAAACGGCTGACTCTCCGGTAAGCGTGACCTTCGTTATGTCATAGGCAAGCTCTGGTTCAGGAGGACTGCACGCCAAAGCCGATGATACCAATGGATGGTATCCGGTGTTTCGTGCTTTTACTATTTCCGAAAACTCCATTTCTGTGATCTCAAAACGAATGGCAGCCCTGAGGAAGCTACTGGTTGTGATGTCCGTGAATGTATTTTTGTCCACGGATCCAATCGAGCTGACGATAGTTTTTATCCTGGATTCCAATAAGGTAAAACTACCACATTCATCTTCTGAACAGGAGTAAGGTACGTGGATCGCTAATAACAATACACACAATGATAGTACTCTTTTCATACGCCTTCTTTACAAGAAGACACGTTTTATGTTGAGAGGGTTGTATCGTAAAGGTTTACTGCTTGCATTTGCCCAGGGTATATTGAAAAACACCTTCCTTATTCATTTCGCATGTGCCGCCATATGTTTTACCATTACAACCGCATACATAACCAACGAAATCCCTGAAACACGCTCCTGTAGGAATAAAACGTTGTCCCGATTTCTTTGCTCTTTCAATGCGTTTTTCTATCGTTTCTTCAGGATCAAAGCAAGGTAGTTTTCTCAGGGCTGCTATAAGTTCTTTATCCGCTTTATTTACAGGACTTGTATACGAACATGAGTCAATCTTGAAAAATAGCTTATCTTGTTTTGCGAGTAGCAAATATTCTTGATTATCGATAAACGTATGATTGCCTTTGTGGACAACTATAGTCTTTTCTTCATAAGCGCCTTTGTATACATAATTAAGTCTAAACAATTGAATATTTCGGGCTGGGTCTATTTGATCATCTTCAAATGCAACGGCAGTGGCTATTAAATCACTGTTTCTTATTTCATTAGCGGCGGTCGGTTTAATACAATCAGACGAACCGTTAAGCGATAACCAAGTGTAGAAGAATACTTGAAAAAGCATCTAGATTAAGATACGAATTAAGCGGTTATAGCCAACTGTTTAAAGCACTTTTTCATCAATTTCAACGCCCAATCATAGTGACTGGATGTAGCTGAAATAAGATAGGCCGCTAGAGAGGTGGTTCCAGTCCATTTGTACCGCTTCTTTTCGAAAAGCTCTTCCTCAGAGTGCTCTTCTATCAAACTCCTAACTTCTGAATAAGAGGCATTAAAAAATATGTATAGCTTCTGTAAGTGAAGTTTTTGTATACTTTTCGTGGATCATTTTATTAAAGGTTGGCAGTGTTTTCCAAGTATATCCCTGAGCGGGAATACTAGGTTTTTTACCGGTAGCCCTACTTGATACCAGCCTAAAACCAATTGGTGCCAATGGTGGAGATGAGCCATGACATCGCGTATGTTTCTATTTAAGGTCCCTTTTGGAAATTCCGTCTCTCGTTCAGAGGGGCTGAGTTCATCAATGAATTTATTCAGTTTGTCATAGTTAGCTTGACTCAGTTCTAAAAGTTGGTCTTTCGTTTTAGGTCGTGGCATGTTTTATTCCCTTGATCTTATCAAAGTTCGTCTTGAAAGCAAGATATAAAATTGATTGCACTCATCGGCGCAACTGATTTTTGGAAGTTTAGGCTCACTTCCAAGTTAAAAAATGTACTACATGACCAAAGTTATCTGTGCTAGTAGGCCTGTTATGAACGGGTAAATTTTGCATGGTTCAAGTTTCGGCAATAGTGTAAGTGCTAGATGCAAGAATCGGCTTGCGTTATTTAGGCAAAAATAATAAAACATGTACTTCCAAATGCTTATCTTGAAGGTTGGCTATGTGTATTGTAATCAATGGGAATGAGATTTCTTGTTTGTTTTTTATTTTGCTTGCTGGCATTGCTATCACAAGGGCAGCATTCTATTAAAATAGACAGTTTGAACCGAATGCTTAGGCAAGACTTAAAAGACTCTGAAGAAGCTTATACACTCGATGAGCTGTCTTACGAGTGGTTTTCACAAAATCTGGATAGTTCATTACAATACGGGAAAAAGGCGTTCAGTGCTTTCTCCCGTTTAGATGATCCAAAGGGATTATCGCAAGCAGCTACTTCGGTAGCTGCAGCTTACCACTATTTAAGTGAGTGGGACAGCGCCGAATACTACTATAGCCGGGCGCTTCGTATTCGAGAAGAAAATAACCAAACGGCAAAGATGGCTTCTTCCTTTAATAACCTTGGTGTTATGTTCATGGACAAGGAAGAATACAAAAAAGCAACGGACTATTATCTAAGAGCTATGAGAACCCGTGAACAGTTGAATGACAGTGTAGGTGTAGCCATTACCAAGTCGAACTTGGGGTTGATTTTTAAAAAGCAGGGTATTTATGACAAAGCTTTAACGTACTACCTGGAAGCTAAACAAGACTTTGAAAGGTTAAATAAGCTAAACTACATGGAAGTGGCTTTGCTCAATCTAGGCGCCATTTATAATACCGTAGAAGATTTTGACCAGGCCTTGGAATATAATCAAGAACTGCTAAAACTCGCTAAAAAGCGATCCTCATTGCGGAACCTTGCCAAGTCTTATGTGAACCTCGCGAATTCTTTTCAAGGCCTTAACCAACTGGATAGCAGTCTGTTTTACGCCACGAAAGGGCTTGATTTTTTTGAGTCGAGAAATGATACGATTAATATATCCAGCTCATTACTCTCTATTTCCAGATATTACCTAGAGAAAAAAGACTATCAAAAG
>JBCCIX010000087.1:0-12178 GCA_039028075.1 Bacteroidota bacterium
ACCCTTCTTTTTCACCCGGTACACCACTTAAGCGCAAACTGTAACTGGCCTTTTTACCTGGGGTATGATTAAAGAGCTCGGCGCTCACCCTACGCCCGTTGCCATTTTCAATGTCAAAGACTTTTGATTCATGATGTAGTGAGTTAGTTTCTAATGTGGCCATGGAAGTCATGGTAACCGAACTACTCTGAATCATGGCCACGATACCGCCCGGTCCGTAGATGAAGTAGTTAGCCGTTTCAAGGCCATCGTCATCCCTATATCGCTCAATGAGCGGGTAATCTCCCATACCGCGCACGTAAAAAGTAAAATCTTCGTTATCATAGTTTTTGAGCACTCGCTCTCCATCACTGCGATAGTGAATTCGGTGAGAAGATTCCTGCTCATGCATCACCTTATTGAAGTAGAGGTCATATACCATCGAAATTTCTTTACCGGGCCTATCCAGGCTAACATCTACCACATTACCATTGCCATCATACGTATACTCACGAGCCCGACTGCCCAAGGTTTTCACTCGGTTGGTGCCCGGATCATATGCATAGTCCCAGATGGAGCTGCCTTTCTTGATTTTGGTGACATTTCCGTTAGGATCGTATTGCGTTTCCTGGCCAAACCCAATGCCCACGTCCCAATCGCTGTTAATACTGTTATCAGCACGTATAAGCTGGCCCAGGTTATCGTATTCGTAATAGTTCGTGTAATGATCCGCCCGGCCCTGTAAAGAGGTAATCGATTTGTAATCATAAGTGGTTTTAGCAATTAGCCCCCCGTAATAATCTACGCCGCCGTACCCGTTGATATAGTCAATATCCTCTTGAAAATAAGGATCGGAGATCCGGACCAATCGTTTGGACCCGTCGTACGTGTAATTCTTTACGATTTGCCCATGGTTGAGGTATTCTTTAGACAACGCGCCATTGTCATCGTATTCGTAACGGGCGTATCGGTAGGGCGAAGATAGATCCCCTATCCCCACTAATCGCCCGGACAAGTCGTAGTCGTAAAGTACCTCGCCGGGGCCTTCGCCATAATCTTCGGCAATCAGTTGGCCAAGGTGGTCGTAGCTGTATCTGAAGGTATGCTCGAAACCTCGTTCCGGCAAAGAAAGCGTTTTAGCCACAATCTGCCCCTCTTTGTTATACGCAAAGGTTTCTATGACTTCAGCATTGCCGTCGGTATCGTTATTTGTTTCGATACGCTCTACGGAACTATAATTAGCGGTGTAGTCGGTATGACCGGCATAAAAACTTTTGATCCTCCAGGTGGAAGGAGAAGCCGGGTAGTTATCATCCGTATCCGCCTTAGTTTGAAGCGTGGAACTCCAAGAGCTCGTAAAGTATCCTTGTTCTGTTTCACGGCCCAGGTCATCGTATTTTACATAGAGTACTTTTCCCTGATCAATGGCATTTTGATGCTGGTAAAAGCGGAGCCTGCCGGTTTTGGTCTCGTAGATGTAACGGCTGGTACCTCCGTCGGGTGTAGAGGTAGTGGTGAGCCGGTTCAGAAAGTTATAACTATGGGTAGTCACGTAATCGTCCGGATTCACCGAAGCATTGGGTGGATGATGATAATTGGGGGGATATACTTTTTTCATGTTGCCTTTAGCATCGTATTCGTAGCGGGTAGTGGCGTAAATATCGTCCGCTACCAGCGTCACAGCATCCGCATAGTCAATTTCCAGCGTAGGAGTGCCAATGGGCAGCGGTTTTGGTGTCGGACCGGGAGGATCAGGATCATCAATAGGATCAGGATCATCGATCGGATCACCTCCCGGGGGGTCAATCGGCCCTCCAGGGCCTTCAAACCCAGGCTCATCACCGATAAAAGTACTTCGCTGCAGTACCGGGGTCTGCTCTTGGAGGCCTGCCGGCGCTCCGGCGCTATTTTTGGCCGTCACGGACTGTAAGAAGGGTTCATCTTCATCCGGGCAGATCAGGCAGGGATCGATAGGGTCAGGGTCTTCAATCGCACAAAGGATGCGACAATTATTAGCATTGTAGCAATAGGAAGGATTGAATGGGATTACGGTAATGCAATTAAAATCATAATACTGCGTAGGGGTAGGCGGTGGAGCGGATTCAGTATACTTGATCTCTACGTAGTAGCGAACTCCTTTTTCTGCCGTAAACGTGGCGGTACGGCTAAAGGTAGAATGCACAACATTGGATGCCCCCCGGCTGGTACCAATAATCAGCTTATGTTCGCTGCTGCCATCATCGTTATACGTAAAGCTTACCTGATGCGTGATGGGAGAAGTAAAGCTAAACCATTCGTCACCCTCCAGATCGCGGGACCGGTACTGAGGTACCTGTTCGTTTCCGCGTATGGTTCCCGCTTTCTCCATGATTAAGTGACCCGTTTTGTCGGTAAACCGATACGACTTACCGCCGTCGGGACTGATATTTTCTTCCACCATATAGTGTCCGGGTGGAAAATCCGCACCCATACCCACGGGTGACGTGGTGTTATTGTAGACTTCAGAAATCACATTTTTGTTCGATCCGATTTTATGTAAGGCCCCGGGGCTGCTGGTTTCCAACGGCACGGAAAGCGGACTTTGGTCGAATTTTGTTTCCGAATACGGGTAATACCCAAAATTATTGCGATCTCGTACGGTACCATACATGTAGCCCGACCCGTTCACAGAGGTCACATAATTCGCCTGGTGCACTAAATCACCCGGCATCTTGGTAGCCACGGTTTGGATGTGTGTTCTTCCGAGGTCATCATGCAAATTTTCTGAAACAATGATCTCTGCGGGACTTTCTTGCGTCACCACCTGGCAAACTTTACCGGTGGCATCGGAGAAGCGGGTCTCTCCCAATGGATCGGCGTAGATGAGGAGGTTATCCAGTTTAAAACGTGACGGGACGGTATGAAAGCCGTAGTTGAAAAAGGCAAATTTTCGAATGTCATTGGACGTATGGCGGAAGGGATGATTGTTCAGAAGTAAACGACCGTCCAGGTAATAATCTACCCGCTGTGCCTCCAGATCTACGACCATCTTCAAGCGATAATTCCGGTTTTCTTGCAGCCCACTTTCAATGATCGTCCATCCGCCGGTGTAAGCGCGGATGGTATTCCCATGAATCGCCGTCCAGATGAGGTTTTCGGAGCCTCCGTTCTGCACGGCCCAATTATCCCCGCCCAATGCAAAACCGAGATCCCATCCCGAGGGGGTTTCTTTGATTTGAAAAGTAACTTCCACCGCCACACGACCCGTCAGGCTTTCCGAAAGCGTTTTACTCAAAAAGTCGGCAGACCAGTCGGTGGCCTTTCCTGATTTCTCATATACCAATTTCCCATTTTCGAATTCCCAGTCTGAAGTAAACCCGTTGCTATGGTCTTTTTCCGTCCAGCCTGCACCGTCATCAAAAGCATCAACGTGCCCAAAGGCGCCGCGTGCCGAACTGCGGTGAGCTACGGCCAGGTTTGCAGCACTTACGGATTCGCCGTCAAGTGCAGGTATCCAGGCGGCAGAAGAAGAGAGCACCTCATCTTCTTCGTTGGTTTGGGCCACCGGGGTCAGGTCATCGTATAAGGTGTATTGCGTGTATCCGGAACCGTCGATCGTTTTGGTGAGGTTGTCGTACCGGTCGTAGCCATATGATTCGGCTAAAGCATCGGCCGGGTAGGTTCTGAAATCATCAATAGCCCCATTAATCCGGGTGCCGTAAAGACTCCAATACCCACCGGACGCAGACGGCAAGCTTCGTGAAAAGAGTTTTACTCCGTCAATATATAAGGTAAACTGATTCCCTTCTACCAGTATTCTGTAGTAATTCCACTGTCCATTGTTTGTGACCGGCTGCGACTCCAGAAGTGTACTTTCGTTATATAAAGCCACGGAACTCGATTGTAACCTTAGAGATAGCCCGGTAAGTTGATCAACCGTAATTTTCCTAAAATTAAGTCCAATCCAGCCGGACATAGTCTCAGATCGCTTCGCCCGGAACTCAAATATCCCAGTTGAACGATTGTTCGGTGTGCTGGGAAAGAGATGCGAGGAGCCTGACGAGGAATTAAAACGGGCCACTTCGTTGGAATTGGTCCAGATGCCACCCGTTCGGACCCAGTACAATGGGCTGCTGACTTGGAAATCATTATCATCAAAATTATCTGCCCTTACTTCAGATGACCTGGCGTTGGTAAATTTGGCTACCGGCAGTAGATATTGGTCATCGTAAATGATAGACCGGTAGCGGTTTTCAACATCCTTATATTCTTTAACACTCAATTGGCCAAATCGACCTGTAATGTCCGATTCCAATAGCCAATCTGGATAGGTAGATGTACTACTGGACCAATCTGAAAAGTCAGAAGAGCCGGTTCCCATCCATGTGAAACTACGGTCCTTATTAAGGAATCCAGTTCCATTGTACGTAGAAATGCTTACCTCCCGGGTCGTGTCATCCACCAATTGCTTTACCTGGATCGGTCGGGTGTAGAGGTTCTTACTGCGGTTGGTATTGTAGGCTTCCCACCAGTATTTGTATTGGGTTTTAATGGTCTCGGACTCGCCTTTGCTATTATAGTTGGTCACCGTTTCTTGTGTCACCTGTCCCGTATTATTATCATAGTCCCGCTTGATAGAGCTAGGCACACCATAAGAGGAAGACGTGGTGGTATTGACCCTAACGTAATGCAGTGCATGGCTATTCACGGTTTTTGTGAAGGAGTAGTAGTCGGACGAAGTGGCGGCTACCTCTTCACCGGCGCTGTTATAGGTGCGGGTATCGTAGTTAAGGCCGATCAGCCGCTGGCCCAGCGAAGCGTGGGAAGGGTCATTGTAAAAATGGTTGACCACATACCCGTAGGGTTTGGACGATGCTGTGCTGCTACCGGGCACGAAGGTCACCTTATGAAATCGTGCGGTCAGGCCGGAGGGGTCGGAGGTCGCCGAGTTCAGGTCATAGGCAAAAGAGGAATAGCGGTTGGCAATACCATCGTTGGTCACGACGCGGGTCACCGGATGGAACTTGTGTTTTCCATCGACCTGTTCATCTGATGTTTTATGCAAAATCAAGGACGTATTGTTTTCGAAAGGTCGCCTGCTAGGAAAGGAGACGTACATATTACTTGCTACATAAGTCTTTGACAGGTCGGCGTTAGACCCGTCAAACTTAGCAAGGTTGTGCCATCCTTTGAAATAATCCGTTCTTCGGATACTCGTTGATAAAACACCATTTTTAACAAAATGGAGTTCATGTCCAAGATAACCCCAGGTAGGATCTTCAATGGGATAGATGTAGAAGTCCTTCCCCCCTTTGGTAGAAGGGGCATAGATGCGTTCATCACTCGGAGTTTGAAGGGTAGATGTCGCAGTAAAGTTGAGTCTATTATCAATCTTATAGAGTTTATTAAAAATTAGGGCATGATGGGTACTGGCTTGAAGAGGATTGGCACTAAGCCCCTTAAATTGGGTGTTGCCACCAGTGTAACTAAAGGAAATATCGCTTTTCCATGAACCCGTATTGGTATCAAACCGCTTTATCAAACATTGCTTTGTAGATAAAAGGTTGTCCTTATCACGTAAAATGTAATCTTGCCCAAGCGAAAAGGATTTAATAGAATAACCATACATCTGCCCTGAAGAGATAAAACTTGAGCCATTGTATCGAACAGATTTGCCCAAGCGATTGTAAACACTATTTCTTGCTACTAATGCCAATAACGTTGTCGAACTATTAGCGATATTGAACACTTGGCTTCGATCGTCATAAGCTCCAAAAGGAGAATGTAATTGGATGTTGTTGTAATTTTGATCCCAGGTGTAGATGAGTTCACTATTATCATCGGCCAAAACTGTAGCATACGAATTAGATGGATGCCAATAAGAAGGGTCTTCGTGATCGGTTCCCAGTGATTCGGTAACGGTACGTGTCACCCAATCACACATTTCATCCAAATAATACAGTTTTACTTGGTCACTTCCGTGCCTTTGATGGTCTATAATGTAATTATTGGCTGCCGCCGTATTGAACCAACCTTCCCTGCCCCGGTCAATCACTTTTCTCACCCATTGGTCCCCCTTCAATACATAGGTGTAGATTTCTTCTTTATGGAATGGAACAAGAGCGACAAATTTATCGCCTGAGATCAATTTGGGCCTAGATCCCCACCCCTGGTCAGAATTCTCGCCTCCCGTATATTCGTTGTGGGTACTTTGACTCCAGCTATCACTCCCCTGGTTACGATGGTACAGTTTGACTTGATACCGCATACCATTACTGTGGGAAATATAGGCACCGATACCGAAAAAGTTCTCGCCCAGTGCGACATGAAACCGCTCCCAGTTGCCTCCATGGTGCCGTACTTTACTAACGGTCGTTTTATACTCTTCCTTCCAATAGCCTTTCCAGGTGTAGACATACACCCTTACGTTACGCTCGTTATTCGTGATAGACCCGTTCAATGTCTGGCGCCAGGCTACCACCACGTAGTCAGGCCCCATAAAGACCCGGGGGTCATTGTAACCGGTTGGCGCGGTGATCGTCTGCTCCCGATGCGATTTTGAAGGGTATAACCCGCTGTGATAGATGTAGGAAATAGTCCCCCCCGAAGGATTTTCCACAGAGGCTATTTTCCCCAACAAGTAGGAAGTGCTGGTATTATAAGTAAACGTGGTACCCGGTGCGGCGTACCCGTTTAGGTCTTTCGAATATACCTTCTGCAACAGCCGTTTGTAGATTTCACCCGAACCTACCATCTGGTAGTTAAAATGCGTGGAGCTGAGTTTGAGGCCGTCATTATTAAAGTGGTCGATGCGACTCAGATACTTCTTTTCGTAGCGTTCCTGATACGCATCTGGCTCAGGCCGGGAAATATTAGGCTCATAGTACTCGTTTCCGTTCTTGGTGCCGTAGATAAAATCAACGCTAGCCCCCAGGTCAGAGCGAATGTTGCTGAGATAACTCGCTTCCGTATGATACTCTCCGGCCGTGCCTCCCACTTTGCTCTCTACCTTATCGTAGGTAAAGTAAATGTGATTATTATATACATTTTGTATTTCCGATAAGCCCCAGCTGATCTCCTGTTGCGCCTGGCCCGAAATAAGGGATGAGTTCCCAATCCAGTTGCCCCACCGTACAGCATAGGCTATAGCATCTTCCGATTTCCCATAGGTATAAAGCGTGCCGTCTTCCCGGATGACCTCCCATTTTTTTAATGTAGTGTAGTAGGTAATTTTCCAGAATTGATAATTCTCGGTGGCGTACTCCCTGGCACTTGAACTTCCACCGATCCGCACCATTTTATTGGAAACTCCGCCTTCAATGAGGTAGTAGGTATCGTCTTCTAGCGTGCCCGTTTGCTTGCTGTCCCTTACGATTTTGGATAGGCTTATGGTCCAGCCCAAGCCCAATACGCCCGTAGGCTTCTCCCGGTTCCAGGTGGTATACTGGTCGGTAACACCCGCCGAACTATAGCTGGCGGAAACCGAAGCGCTCAAACCATTTCGGCTGGAAACTCCTCCTAGGGGCAGAGGTAGGCTCACTTCCCCCGTGAACATATTTACACTTTGTGCGGCTTTGCCGAGGTCGTCGGGGTTCAGGCTAAACGGCTTGGATTCGGGGGCCGTAGTCGGAGACGCTTCTTGGCTTAAGACTTCCAGCGAAACATACAGGCTAATCAGGAAGGAGAAGATAACAGTTTTCATGGTGAAGTTCGGGGCAACTAGTGACAATATAATTTAGAACTTATGAAATGATACTTAACGTAGAATACACGAGAGGAGTAGTAGATAAGTATCACGACATACTGAAAGAAAGGTAGCCTTATTTAAATCGCAAAAACGGGCATGTTTTGCTTTTAACTTACATGCGTATGCTAAAAGGCCAATTGATACAAACAATTTACGAAGGAATAAAAACTAGTGTAATGTCACACTTCAATTGATGATTATATCTACACAATTCAGGGATTCATGGCAACCTTACTAAGGCTTCGAGGCTTAGTAAGGTTGTTTGATCGTGAGTACAGTCGAAAAAGCATATCGTCATTTGATCTGTGACACGACACTAGTGTGAAAAAGCAGCATTTTATTCACTACGCTATGATTTTTTCTTCCGTCTTAGCTTATTCTTCCCATCAGACGGATTTTCTTAGAGGCGCAGCAGGGACACTTTCTGCAACCCGGCGCATTGAATGAAGTAAGCTTATGAACACCAGCAAAGCAAAAATTTTTTTTCGCATTGCTGGCACTGGTATAGATGGTTACTTGTTGAGCAGTTGCAGTTCGGGCAGCTGTCTTCTATGACCCAGGGGAACACTACAATTTAAATAGTTCGGGGGATACCACTTTTAGGTCAAGGATAACCTTATCGATCGTTAAGAATTCCTCCTTTTCGGTATCGTAATAGAGTAGTTCATTTTGGTCATCTCTGAGGATCAAATACTTATAGGTAGTACCGGTGATCTTAAACGATACAAACGACCCATTTTCTACTTTTGCCCCGATGAACGTTGGAAACTGCTTTTTTGCCATCTTCAGTTTGATGAATTTAAGAAATTAGTGAGCTTGAACAAGTCCATCACCACGTTTGTATCCTAGTGCTACACCTGCTGCAAGACCGTCGTAAAATTAGGTAAAATGCCCATTTTAGGGTTCCCAGCCGATAAAGTACGATTGGCTTGTACTTATGCAGCAAACGGATACGGGTTTGCATAAAATACTTCCGGTTTGCCATTCACGTCTTTTTACTAAGCTTGCACATATTTTTCCACACTGCCGATATACAAACGTAACTCTACGGCCAACTCCTCCAAAATGTCTTTGGACTGCTTATCATCTGTCCAGACCTTCCTGGCAAATGTCCTTCTTAAGGTCGCGTTGCTCGCTGCAGGTATATCTATCCCGTATTCGTTAAATACATTTTTCAGGATAGTAGTAAATCTTCGCGGTGCAATCGCCTTTTCTGTCAATCCAGTATTTTCACCCATCACGTAAGCCTGATTAGAAAGGGGATTGATGACCTTATAATTCCTGTCGACGATGGACTTGAGCGCTTTGCCGATGACCAGGGGCTGCCGGTAGCTTTCGTTCACAAAGAAATAAGCCCCAAAGTCCTTCACCTGATACCATTTGATCGATAATAATTCCATGGCCAACGGACCCAGGTAAGCGCCAATGGCGATCAGCGTTTGAATTTTTGCATACTTCTTTCGGTGGATATCACCGGTATCGGCTATGGTCTTATTCATTTCACGCATCAGCCCTTGAAACTCTTGCCACAGCAATGGCCTTGACGAATAGGTATAGCTCATTGCTGGTTGAACCAAGCCTTAAAAGTGAGGCTTTCGTTTTCATTTAAAGCTACGCTAAAATCCTCGCCAGCACATGAACTTTTTAGCAGATGCCGGTAGATCTTAAGGAGTACGCGTTCGGTGATATAAGGATATTGGCTGACCAGGTTGAACAAATTGATGATAATATAATCATGATGTATACTGCGGCCTCTGGCCATAAGGCGACGTTGGATCTTTTCACAAAGCGTCAGCAACGTCAATAAGTGTTCTGTTTTTTTATTACAGTTCTCCAAACCAGTATATTTAAGCATCCACAATTCCTTACACAAATTAACTTGTAAAATTTAATATTTAAAACAATTTTAATGGTATTTTTATGACAGAAGAGCCCATTTCTGATAAGGCCTTAATCAAGCTGTATCTCGAAGCGAAGGGGGTGAGGCGTTTTACTTTTTGTAATGCGGTGGGTTTTTCGAGAAGTTTTCTGGATGCTGACGGTACGATTACGGTGGATAATCTGCGCAAGATCATCACCCATCCGGACTACGATGACTTTAACCTGGAGGCTTTTATTGAACAACGCCAAGATATGGTAAGAGAAAAAGGGCAACTGTCACCGGCTATGGCCAGCCATTCTTTCATTGTAGAAGCCGTAAAAAAATTGACGGAACTCAGGATGGCTAAAGATACTATAGCTCAGGAGGATGCTCAGCAACTTTTGACCTTTCTCGAACAGGCCATTGGCAAACTTTCCAGCCTTTCTGAGGATTACCAAAACCTATTTCACGAGTATCAGAAATTGTATAAAACTATTGAAAAGGAGTCTAAGTCTTAGTATTTACCGGGTAGCGGCACCACGATCCGCGCGTTGTCCAACGCTTTGCGCAAGCGCTTTCGCCGTTTCTTCTTTTCCAGAAAATAGTAGGTGGCACCGGTAGCTAGGATAATCAGGCTCAGACCATAAAAAAACACGTCCCACCAGAACATACGTCTTTCCCTAGCAATCCTTAAGTCCAACTCCCGCCTGTAGTCTGCGGCACGGACTTGATATTCATGGCTCGCTTTAGTCAACTGCAGCTTTAGTTCCGAAAGCTCTAAACCATATTTATAGATTATTTGATGATAGTACTCACGTTTTTGTGGTGATTTTTTCCTGTAATAATTGTAGATATGTTCAGCTGTTTGAATATAAGTTTTATCAAAATTTTGTAAAGGCTCCACCCTAAGACCATTTTCAAACATAATTATAGAAGAGTCAAGATCACCTGTTTTCTGATACAGCTGACCCAGATTGCCATATAGCATTACTAGGGTCTCTTTATCTCCTTTCAGGTTATCAAAAATAGCTAGAGACTCATAAAAGAGATTTTTCGCTTTAATGTAATTTGTAAGATACATTTCGCAGTACGCGATGCCGTTTATTCCTTTAACCCGGCCAGATTCATATCCCTCTTCTCCCAAAGCATAAACACCCGCTGCCTTCTGGTAATACTCGATTGCTTTTTCATAATCTTTGTAATTATAACTCGTTATATAACCTAATTCTAAATAGCAATCGAGCAACAACTTTTTATCTGTAAAGTCATCATTTTGTTCAACTAAATCTAAGTACATCTCAAACGCCCTATCATAATCTTTCATAAATCGATACGACCGCGCCATGTGGTATTGGATTGATCTCATCCTTTGAATATCGTTCAAATCTACGGCTATATCTTTGGCATCCTTGTAAATGGAAATGGCTTCACCGTTAAGTCCACCTCTAGAATAAATTACACCGATGTTTTTTAGTGTTCCAACTTGCCGTCCGTAATTTCCTGCGTCTCGATATGCATAAAGAGCTGAAAAGTAATTATTCAAGGCTTGATAGTACATGCCTTTTTCGCTTTGATAATATGCCACGAGAAAATAACTTTTAGCTATTTGTTGTTTATCATTATTATTTATAGCTAAAATAAGTGCCTCCTTACCGATATCGATTGACCGCATCTTCTTGGCTGAGTCATATACCGTCTGGAAATCAGTGCTGTATACAGACGTAGATGCTATAAATAATGATAAACCGAGTACTATTACACTATAGATAAAAGACCTGCCAGACATATTTTATAAATAAAAAAAGAAAAGGCCACTTAAAAAAGTGAACCTTTTCTAAAAATATTACACTTGTCTGTTTAAATCATTCGGGTTCTTCAGGATTGTCGCCACCGCTTTGGCCACCGATAGTACCATCATTATCTTCGGTTTTAACGATAGGCTCTACCTGGTCATTCATAAATTCACAGCTGACAAAAACGGCAGCGCATAGTGCAAAAAGAAAAACTTTTAATGCTTTTTTCATTAGATTAAAATTTATGGTGAAAAATATTTATCGGTAAACGTAATCTTTTGAAAATCAAGTTTTTAGGCAAAATCAGCCAGAATCTGTTGAGGGTAATAAATAGCTAGGCTTAGTAAAAGCAAGCAGTCTTCCCGAGAAGAGGATTTGTCAGGGGGCTGATAAACATAATCAGTAATGGTGCGTTGGAAAAAGCATGAGCAACGTAAAAATGAAAGCATCAACCATTCAATTGGTCTTTGGGGCCTTGTTGGCATTTACTACCTGTGCAACACGTGGAAATATAGAAAATACGACGGACGAGGTGATCTCTGCGGAACAAGCGGCTAAACTGGATACCGCCTATTTCGCCAGTGGCTGCTTCTGGTGTACCGAGGCCGTTTTTGAGCGAGTGCAAGGGGTTTACAATGTAGTCTCCGGGTACAGCGGTGGTCAAAAGGCTAACCCTAATTATCGAGCAGTGAGCGCCGGCTTAACAGAACACGCTGAAGCCGTACGTGTGGCCTACGATCCGGCAGAGGTCGACTATCCCACTCTAGTCGAGATTTTCTTTGGTTCTCATGATCCCACGACATTGAATCGCCAAGGGCC
>JBCCIX010000088.1:0-12146 GCA_039028075.1 Bacteroidota bacterium
GGAACTTTTTTTATTTTTTTGACTTGGGGACTTGGTAGCTGCCATGTTACAATTCGTTATATCTTTATAACGCACAAACAGCTATGTGTTCCTTCCAATATAATAATTTATTTTGACGCGTATGGAATAAGAGCTTTAAATGCATCGTACTACTGAACAAAAATAAAATCATGAAACATTTATTCGCTTTCGCTTTATTATTCTTCATCCTCAACGGGTACGCACAAAATCCAAAACCTAAGTCTATTGAAGTCCTGGGAAAAGCTCAACGCACCATTACGCCGGATGAACTATTCCTTCGAATTACACTTAAAGAATATAAATCGGGGAATTCTAAGGTAAATATGAATACCCTCGAAGCTAGTTTAGTTAGTGCCCTAAAAGAAATTAAAGGAACTAGCGATGATCTGACCGTTGACAATATCTACGGTTACAATTGGAACTGGAAGAAGAAGAAAACGGACGAATATCTGGCTACCAAAAGCTTCAGGCTTAAATTAAGCGATGTACAGATGGTGAATGACCTTATTGAAAAAATTGATCAGGAAGGGCTTAATAGCATTAATTTAGCAAAGGTCAGTCATTCCAGGATCGACGAGATACAACTTGAACTTAAGGCTGAGG
Source organism: Bacteroidota bacterium (assembly GCA_039028075.1). GTDB lineage: Bacteria > Bacteroidota > Bacteroidia > Cytophagales > Cyclobacteriaceae > Fulvivirga. The sequence goes on from JBCCIX010000088.1 coordinate 625, forward strand.
CCTTAAAGAACGCCAAAGAAAAAGCTAAATTCCTTTTGGAAGCCGTCGACGAAACAGTAGGATCTACCCTGGAGATACAAGAAATAAATTATGGCTATGAATCACCAGTCTACGCGCGCGGCAGAGCGTTTGACACGGCCGAGGCCTCTGTGGGCTATCAATCTAACCTTGAATTCAGGTCTATCGAGATTGAAGCGGAATTTAGAGTAGTTTTTGAGATAAAGTAGAAAAAAATCGATTTAGTGACTATTCCCTCACCTTTTTGTTCCGTGCTTAATTGTGACTGACCACAAATCTGATGTTCTCAGATGAATCGTAGCCACTAAGTCTGAGCATGTACGTTCCTTCGGCTAAATGAGAGGTATTAACCTTAAAATCGGCGCTCTCTTTGATGTTATACTCCAATAAAATCTTACCCTGAAGAGAAATTATCATCATTTTGTTGTACCCTAAAGTTGGATCGAAGTCTACTTGTAAGTTATCGTTCACTGGATTTGGATACACTAAAGTCTCTAGTATATTTAATCCATTTATTCCCGTTATTTTCTCTATCCTCATTTCTGCGGTTGCCGATACGGTTCCGCAGCGGTCATCTTCAGCCGTAATCGTAATGTCACTATTTCCGGGATTTAGCATGGCAATATGCAGTATATTTCTATGCACCATAAGGTCTAACATAGTATCGTCATAGTCAACTGAGTAAGTGAGTTCGCTTCCCTCCGGATCACTAAAGTGATTATCTAAGTTGATTTCTATATTTTCTGAATCAACTTCTGTAACCATCGTTTCAAAAGGAACCGTTACAACCGGCAATTGATTCGTAGAACCACCACAAAATTCGTCAACGGTCACTAAAAAAGAAGTTTCTACAAATCCACAGAAGTGATCTCTAGCTATAAGAATCACATCAGTCGAACCTGAACTAAGTGGTTTGATGGTCAATATAAATTCAGCCACATCAACTATAGCTACCGACTCATCATTTGCACTTCCGGAGAAAAATATCTCCTCAGAATCTGTGTCAGCAAAATAGGACCTCAAGTCTATAAATAGGTTGTTATCTCCCGCAAATAATAACGTATCTGCCAACTCCTCAATAATTGTCGGTGCTTGACAACCTGAACTATTATCAAATACATTCATTTCGACGGGAACTACGATTTCCGCATTCACCGGATCATTGGAATACATCCTGATGTCAGCGGTGTAGTTTCCGATTTCTCGGTTCGTACCGTCCAATAGAACATCAATATTCGCACTTTCTCCGCTCGCGAGATTTCCTGTTAATGGTCCAGACAGGGTTATCCATTCCGGCCCTGTATTGCCTAAAAATTCTGACATAACCGCCTGCATTATCGTATCGTCGTAGTAATACCCATTATCTCCTGCAAAAAGCAAATAGTAGACCGTTGAACTCGCGGGTAAATTGAATACTGCATGTCCGTCGCTATCAGTGGAAGTATCAAATTCATGGTAAGCAGACCCATTATCCTCAACTATGATCAAGTGGTTAACCGAGGGATCGAATGCATCATACACTCGTTTTACAAAACCTAAATAAGATTTGCCTCCATGTGTTAGCGCTATAACCGAAGCATCCATACTACCGAAACCATCAGCGCCCAGGTTGCCGTCAATAAAGAAAGAAGAAACGGTTTCAATATGAGCAGCCATTATAAATAAGCCTGGATATTTCACCGTAAAATACGCCTCGTTTTCGAAGTATGGAGAAGTAAATATTTGTCCGTTGGTATATTCTATAACACCGCCTAAGTCGGTACTTAAATAATTTCCGCCGTCGTACATATCATTTCCGCCATCAGAGATCGACGTACCGGTCTCCCCGTCAAAAAAATCATATCGATTAGGCAACAAGTTGGTAATATTCGAGAAATTAACGTCTAAGCTTTCTAACAGATCACTCATGTTTTGTTTAGCGCTTAACTTAGGCAGGTTAGAGTTACCATAGGCTCGTTGTTGGATTATACTCCCCTCTACAGTGAGTGATTTATCTTCAGGTTGATCTAAACCTTTGAAAGATTGATGGATCAAAACATCTACAGACGAAGCACCTTGCAGCGCCTCAGGTATCGAATAACTCAGATTATGTGCTCCGTTATTTGAAATTGTTAAAGAGACTGATTCAGACTCTCCAACGAACAGATTTGAAAAAATCCTATTCGGTGCAACTGTTATAATGGGTGGCTCTACACCTATGCCATTCAAGTCAATTACAAGCTGACCTTCATCGGGATCATTACTGACCAAAACTATTTGATCCGAAACCATCCCCGAGGATGTTGGTCGAAAATTCACATGGAGCACGGTAGATTCGCCTACCTCAAGAATTAAAGGACCGGAAGTAATCTCAAAAGCAGCATTACTATTCGAAACAGAGCTTATATTTAACGCGTCTGTTCCACTATTTTTAATAAAAATCGAATCCAACTTTTCAGCTTCGATAAAGATTTCACCAAATTCTATTACCGCTTTGCTGACCTCAATATCAGGAGCACCCGTTACAGTAAGGGTCACTGGAATAACACGTTGCAAATTTTGTGGATCGTTGGTAGTCATTACCATATCAGATTCGTAAGTACCACCATTCAACCCTGTTGCGTCGAAGTGCACAGGCAAATCCAAAGATGAGCCCGCCGGCACAGTACCGTCATGACTCTCTAAACTTAGCCATCCCGACAAGGCTCCACTTAAAGCTTGATCCGCTGAATTTTGTAACTCAGTCAAATCACTTCCGCTGGCAAACGCGGTGGCTACATTTGCAGAATTACCACTCGACAGATCACCTAATTCAAAATGCAATAGCGCAAAACCATCAAAATTACTCAATGAACCTAGTGCATCTTGATCCGTTTCTCTTCTATAATAGTCATTCCATCCGTTCATATCTGCATAATCTGCCGTTGGCGCACTTACTATACTCTGAAAAGTACTATTAAAAGCATAGATCATATTTTGGTCCGGATCAATATCCCAATTATCGTCCTCATAGTCAGCATCAATATCCCAATCAGCGAATGACTTGAACACAACTTCCTCTAAGTTCAAACCTGATATATTTCGAACCTCGGTTTCGACTCGAATATATTTTTCGCTCTTCAGGAAAGTAAAATAGCGAGCTATTTCAAGTACAGCATCGGAGGTTTGTGTGATAACCTCCACCTCCAACCTATCGTCAGTATTTACCACTTCCATGTATGAGATGGGTACTATTCCGGATCTTTGATCGTATCCTGAGAAATAGATATTATCAACGCCATCATACCTGTAAACCACAGTGTACCCGGAATACCAACTTCCAACCGCCAAGTGTTCGTTACCAATGGTATATTGGTAGGGCATAACTTCACCATAATCTGTGATTCCGAAGTAGATATGATCCCCGGAGTACTCTACACCATACAATTTTGAGTCACCTCTAACTTGATTCTGCTCGGATGAATTTTCCAGCTCTTTGTTAACACCCACACTATTCAACCAGGATGCGGAAGTGGTTACATAATCAATATCTAAGGTAAATTCCAAATCGCTTCCTCCTGCAGAATTATCAATGGTAAGTATTTGGGTTTCTGTTTCTCCGGTAAACAAGTTCGAAGTCAGAGAAGTAGGATTTAAAGACAATACCGGGGGCAAAGAACCTACTCCAGCCAGATGTATACTGAGGGATGCTTCATCAGGATCGTTGCTTTCAAGTATTATATTGCCACTGACAGGTCCAGCTGAGGAAGGTTCGAAAATGACCTTTAAATAAGTAAATGAACCCGGTGCTAATGTCGTAGTATCGATTGAAACAGTAAAATCGGAATTATTGCTATTTACCCCTGCTATCACTAAATCATCTGTTCCAATATTTACAACTTCAAGTGAGTCGAATCTCATTGCTCCCGCAAATGTGTTTTCAAACGATAAAGAATTTGACGAAAGATCAATATCTGGGGCACCGGTTACATTCAGTGCTACTGGCACGTTCACCTGTTCATTTAGCGGATCATTAGTCGATAGCTCAATGGCTGCATTATAGGTACCGCCGTTAAGACCAAAGGCATTAAGTTCAACTTCTACAGATATTGAACTTCCCGGATTCACCACTAAGCTATTCTGATCAAGTTCTAACCATGAGAAAGGACGATATATAACAAGATCATCCATATACCACCCTTCATTGGAAGCACAATTGCCGCAATCCCAGCCTGCTAAAAAACGTACTTTAATATCCTCACCATTGAAATCACTCAAATTAAAAGTGGCGTTTTCAAAAGCTCCATTAGCATGAGCATAAGCTTCTTCAAATGCAATTGGATTGTCACAAATATCATCCAGGACAAAGGGATAAAAATCAATGGGATCAATTTTAGACCAGTTGACTCCATTATCTGTTGAAATCTCTACAATAAGTCCGTCGGGATCAAAAGTAATATCATCACAATCATCAAAATCATACCAATGAACAAATGACATTAAAATCTCTTGCGCTGAGGGTAAACTTATGATCGGAGATTCAAGAGCATCGCTACCTGCGCCGGCGTGTTGTGCCACATTCCAACTGGTAGCACCACTATTACTTCGAGCCGAAGAAAGCGACCAATTGTCGACAGCCCCTACTACGGCATAGTGACTCCAATTGCCCACATTTTCCATATTGTCATAAAAGATCACAGAACTATCAGCAAGTAACTCTACGATGGATTTTGTTTTAGTGGTTTCCTTTATTAATGGTAGCTCATTATCATCCGTCTCGCTATATCGTGAAGTTACTTTTTCATCATACGGTGTAACCTTAGGTCCTGAGCTCATTGTTGAAGAGGCGCTAGAAGAAAAACTGGTGGTAATATTTACCTCGAGATCGCTTTGACCCTCGTTCGATATGGTAATCGCACGAAATATCGTTTCGCCTGTGAGCAAATTCTCCTCTAAGAAAACCGGATCAACCGTAACCTCTGGGGGTTCCAGTCCTTCACCGATCAAACCAATGGTAATGGAAGGATCACTTGGATCATTGCTGTCTAACGTGAGTTGTCCCTCATAATTGTCAACTGAACCGGGGTGGAAAGCCACGGTAAATGGAGCCGATTCACCAGCAGCTATATCTAAAGGTTCTAGGTCTGTCGAAAAAGCCGTATTGTTGAAATCAACTGCTGAAATAGTAAGCAGATCTGTACCTGTATTTCTAAGCTCCAGGGCGATCACTTTATCATTCCCAACGAAAACGCCCCCAAAATTGACTTCTTCATCAATTTCTAAATTAGGTGCCCCCGTCACATCAAGTGATAATGGAACAGCTATTTCAGGGTTCATTGGATCATTGGATGAGACATTTAAAGTCCCTTCATAATTACCTCCAACAAGATTTGCAGCATCAAATATGATGTCGAACTCTAAGAATTGTCCACTTTCAATTTGCCCATTTTGAACCGGTAAAATCACCCAAGCTTCACCTCTTGCGAGCCAGTCAATGGCCTGATTAGTAAACTGAATGTTATCACCACCTGCAGGCAGGGAAAAATCATGAGCAAACTCATTGCAAAAGGCCATAACCTTACCCGCTCCAAGTCTTGATACCGCCGTGTGCACCCTGGACTGATCGTCATAAGCGATAGGCTCCGTGTCACCAGATAGAACTATGTAGCTTCCGTACCCCAAGGATACAAGCGATGTAATGCCTTCGGTGATCGGATGTGGCTCAAAATTGGTGATGGTAGCATCTGCGAAAAATCCCAAATTAACTTCGCTAATTCCGGTATCAGACAACAAAGCATTGACATTTGCCATGGAAGATTGATTATCAGCTGAAACCGATAAACTCCCTCCGTCAATAATCCAGTTTCTAATTATCTCTATCTCAGCAGATGTTGCGTTCACAATGGCATCATCGATAAGTAAAACGTGAAAATCCTCAAGGTCCGAAAGGGTAAGGGGAAATGCCACAGAACTTACGCTAGCTCCCCTTGCCTGAAGTTCTGAGGTTATTAAAGAATGCTCAAACAGGTTGGTCACACCGATATTTATACCTGTCAAATCTTCTAAAGATAGAGTAACCGGACTCACAGTAACTGTGCCCTGAAGGCCCTCGCTACCGGGGTTAGAAAGGTGCAATGACTGCCCTTCAAAAAAGTAGTTTGATGTTGTGGCTAACGTACCAGAGTAGGAAAGAGAAACAACTAAATCCCCGATACCTGAATTGGAGACACGAATGCTCTGAGTTTGGGTTTCTCCTGAGAACAGATCAGCTGACAATGCAGTAGGTGAAACCGATATCTCAGGCGGGGCAGGTGTTGTAAAAGAAACAATATTTGAAATCTCAGATTTATTCCCAAAGAAATCCCTGGATTTAATGGCAAAATAATAGGTTACACTGGCATTAAGATCGCTAATCAAGTAAGTTTCGTTTATACCTGCGGAGGAAGCTATTAAACCGTTCGCGATCAACTCAGCGCTTTCGAAGTTAGAAGCATCTATTGGATTCAAACTATATCGAATCTCGTAGCTTGATGCCTTGGTGTTGTCGGCATCCGAAGGCGCAGTCCATACCAGGGTAACTCCGTCGTGAAATAAATTTTGATAATTAAGGTCAGCAATGGCGTCAGGGGCGATCCCATCATCATTAAGTAGTGAGCTAAACGCGTTCATTCGCCCCGTTCCTAACTGACCTGCGTAGCTCGGATTTAACGGATCAATATCATCAGTAGTTTCTGTCAACCGAAATCTGACCTGATCCGGGGTAAATCCTGCACCCCCAAATTCTGATACAATTAGAGCAGCAACCCCTGACACATGCGGACATGCCATTGAAGTGCCTTGGAAAAAACCGTAGCTATCATTGGGAAGTGTACTTAAGACACCTTGGTTTGAAACAGAAGTCTCTCCACCCGGAGCAGAGATATCAATCCAAGTGCCATAATTTGAATACCATGCTTTTTGATCATTGTGATTTGTTGAGGCCACTGCCAAAACCGGATCATAAAAACCTGGATAATGATCAGAGTTAGAATCACTGTTTCCTGCCGCAAAAATGACAATTCCACCTTGCATGGGACCGGTTGGATTTCCTAACTCATCATAACCTGCATTAGCTATGAAATAATCAATGGCATCTAAAACAGACTGCTCAAAAAAACCTGGACTCGTATAACCCCAGCTATTCTGAGATATTACTGCACCATTTTCTGCGGCATATAAGTAAGATTCAGCGAAACCGCCGCCAAAACTAGTAAAAACCTGGCACGACATGAGTTCGATACCTGTAGAGCCATTCCCACCACCGGCCACCCCAGCGACACCAATATTATTGTTGTTTACTGCTGCCACAGTGCCCGCAACATGAGTTCCGTGTCCATCAGGGTCAGGAACTACGTTACCATTACCACTTACAAAATTAAACCCATAGATGTCATCTACATAGCCATTACCGTCATCATCTACACCTGATGAGCCCGAAGCTTCCAGATCATTTACCCATATATTATCAGCTAAATCTTCATGATCGTAGTCGATACCTCCGTCATGAACCGATACAATGACATTATCAGAGCCAGTTTGAATATCCCAAGCTTCTGATAAATCGATATCCGCGTCTATCGTCCCACCAGATTGCCCAATATTTTCGTAGTGCCACTGCTCGTTATATCTAGGATCCGCGGGTGTGAAAGTCAAATCAGGGGTAACGTCCAGTACCTTTTTTGGACCGTATTTGGTACCTTGGAATCGATCAAACTGCTTGGCGTATATCGGTTCAGCTCTCTCAATGAAATTATCAACTGCATAATCCGATAACAGCTGATCTATCTGTGGGCTTTTTTGGGGATCGAAGGTAATTTCATACCAGCGGTCTAAACCAAATTTTTTTCTACGAGCTTCGAACTTACCTCCATCAGAGAATAAGCGTTTGAATTGGAGGGCACCGCATCGTTCATTTAATAAGTCAATAGAAGCTAGACCTATTTGAACATATTTATTAGAAGAGAGTGAAAATTTAACTGGATTTAAATTCTCACTTATGCTTTCCTTAAATTTAATTCGGATAACATTTTCTTTTTGATAAATTTTTTGAGCAGACGAAAACTGTACTATTAAACATAGCAGCGTAAACAACTTAAATCTTAAAACCATAGAACCTTAATAACATAAAAACCAACTACTAGAAATGCAATAAACATCTGAAAAGTTAATATTCCAAGTACAAGCCACGTAAACACCTCAGACTAAAAGAAAATGCAACGTAATCTGGGCTAAAAATAGACAGTAAGTCCTTTTAAAGAACTGAAAATCAAAACGTTAAACTACGGCCTATCAAAAAACTGATTTTTGTCAGTTTTTGGTAGCTCCTGTGTAAAAAACGAAACCATAGGTGATTTTGCAAGCCAACGGTGTCAAGACTACGCCAAGTAGGATCACGACTTACTTTAACTGCGCTCGAGGAAGCAATTTGTTTTTTCTGCTTTTTAGTATATGAGGACAAGCGTTAGTTTTTGATACAACGCTGAAAGTCTGGCTTCACTAATTGGAAAAAAGGAAATTAGATTCTTAGCAACATTTATTAGTTGCTCTTACAGATAGCAACCTTTTGTCTGCCTGTAGTAACTAACTTATTCATCCCAACATTACCTGAAGCTAAAATGACATCCCGATCGGGACCATCAGCACCCAAATGAACTTTCACGCTGCCGTTAAATTTGTCTACTGAATCAAAAGTAAAAGGAGTATCGTCTGAGAGATTAGTCACTAAGGTAATACTAGTACCTTCGCTACCTTGTAAATCATTGAGTAAGACGGCAATGTCTGCGTCCGGGACGGAAAGATCACCGAAGTGTAAATGCACAGGATGGAAGATATCGCCTTCCGTACCTTCAAGTGCCACTTCAACTTGGACCGCCTTGTCGGTACGCTCCAGAAAGGACACGGTACCCGAAATCGGAAAATCTGAGGACTGAGATAAGTTGTACACCAATTCATTTCCGGTGAATTCCCCGATAGCTTTTTCATCGTCAGTCGAACAACTTACTAATAGAATTAAAAGACCAATAGGGAATACGTTTTTCATAGTGCTAAAACACTCATTCTTAGTATCAGTTCATAAAAGTACGCTTTTTTTAATAAGAAGACCTACAGAAGTAGGTCTTCCACATCAATCTTTGCTAAAAAGTATACTGCCAACCTATGGTTAAAATGTTGGAAACAGCGAGTTGAGGTCCATTCAAATCTTGATATACCGGCAGTGCAAATTCAATGGCGAGTCTTTGATTGCGAATTAAACCAGACTGTCCTATCACGTTTAAACCGACACTGAGGTCAACCCGATTACCGCCTTGAAAGTCAGGATTCGCTGTTTGTACCGGAGCTACTATCTCGGGATCGCGTCCCTCAACATCCCCAAAATTAATAGAGCTGACCCTAAGGGAAGAGCTTAGCCAAGAACGAAGCAAATAGCTTCCCCAAACGGCTGCATTCAATTGATGACCATATCTAAAGTCATTATTATTTTCACCTAAGCGGATCGTTCCATTCACTTGAGTTCCCCAGCCCCATTGAGCAGAACATGAAACATACGTTATTCCAGGAAGAAAATCCCAGGTGCCTGAACCTATCTGCATAGGATAAGGTAACCTCGTTGTTATTCGCACATTCATAGGAGTCAGTACTTCATCGTCATTTTCTATGGTTCCTGTAGGAAGGCTTAAGCCCATATTTACATGTAGGTTTTCCGTGACTTTGATTAGCGCCGTGAGACGAGTATCACCAATTCCACTTGACTCCGTGGTGAATTCTCCCAACACCGTTGTACCCATGCCACTCTGATAGGTAGTATGATCCATTTCACTGGAAAGGAACATACCCATGGCCATTAGCGTAAGACGATCAGACGGCGCGTACATCATCCCGATCATGTGCATATTCATGTTCATGGTGGTAGGGACTACTCTTAAGGTAGGTGGTTGTCCTTCTATGGTGACAAAAATATTAGGCACGGTGGTCGCGATCTCATCTTCTGAAATCTCATCAGTACCTGTAAGATTGTCCTGCATGGCCATACGCATGTAGCGATAAGAAACCATAAATTCTCCTTTTTTATGGGTATGATCACCCATTACCCCTATTGGGGCGTGCGCATCCGGTCTGGCCGCGTCTTGTGCTCTCAAATTGACACATAGGCATAAGAGCAATGCCACAAATATTTTAGCTTTCTGCATTGTTTTAAAAAGTAAGGTTTGAAAAAAATAGTACGATCGAATTGATCTCTTAAGCAAACTTTACTTTTTCAGGAGGGCGAAATTGAGCTTGGACAAATTGGAATGAATAGGTTAAAGAATACATGCCTACTCTCATAATTTTCGTACCTGAGCGCTGCATTTTCAACGTGTATAGGCTAACAAAACCGATAGGATAATCTGCCAAATTGATTGATGGCACAGTCGCCGCGCCACTATCAAAGTCATTGGCTTTTTTCATTTGTTCAGCCAAATAGCACTGTCCACCGCAAACCGTTAGCGGCTTATCTCGATTAATGCACAAAAAATCTTGAATATAGCCCTTGTTCAACTCAAATTCGATAATCGGGGCCACCGGTCGCAATAAACCGAATCCATACAGTATTACAAAGCATATAGGCAGTAACCTCTTCACCGGTTAAAGGTAGGAAACCTTCGTTAAAAGTAGATACGGCTTAAATCAACAAAATATGACCACGGTAGGAATAAATAGCTCCGGTTTATTAAGTCATTTAAAAATATGCGGTACTCATTGCATGAGCTTCAAACTGCAACTAACCGTGTTACCACAAGCCCTAGGCTAATATGCCAGGGTCAATCGTTTAAAACCCGGCAGAGTTTTGATATTAGGGTTCATAAAGCAGTAAACTTCATTAACTGAGTTAGAGATTTGGCGCTTCCGACCACTTACTTGTTACTTGTTTAAAAGGTCGAACTCCTTGGTATTTCAGAAACTACTTTCAGGAGGTGGAGTGTAACGAGAACTCAATGCTTGTCGATACTTTTTTGTGTACCATCTACAAGCCGCTTTCTACATAAGCCTTTACGGTGACTCGTTGTGCGCTTGCGGTGGGATCATTAGTAAATATAGTGACTGATTTCTGCTGGTTTCCCTTGCGACCCGATGGATCAAATATAACTGTAAGATGTATATTACCTCCAACATCTATTTCATCTTTTTCGGTCGTTGCTTTAACACATGAACAATTGGGTTTTATAGATCTAATGGAAAGTGGTTTTTTACCTGAATTCTTTAACACGAAATCGAAAATCTGTTTTTGATCATTTTTGAGTCTACCGAAATCATGTACCGGTTGGAGTATAGACAATCGTGGAGAAAATTCAAGCTCTTCTTTGGTCATGGGAGGAAAATACTCCTCCAACGTGGCATAAACGGAGTAACTCTTGATTGAAGCGTCACCCGCTTCACTGGTATACAGAGTCACGTTGTCATTCCTAAAACCCAGCTCTTTTAATATCCCTGCATTATAGATTAATTTGATTTTACCTCTCTGCTGAGCC
>JBCCIX010000089.1:0-12003 GCA_039028075.1 Bacteroidota bacterium
CCCTATTGAGCTCACATCATGACTTGCAAGACGTACTTCAACGATGGCTCCATTTTTTTTGATCAGTTGGAGCCTGGCTCCAATAGGTATATTCTTAATAGCTTCTCTTGCTTCCGCTTCCGTCATGCTATTTCAACGCCATTCTTTGCGTAATGTTCTCGTTTTGACAGCCTCACGGATTAGTTAGAAAGTGCTCAAGCAGAAAAAATTGATGTGATTAAAGTTAGTGTTAGTTGAGTTAGGTAGTGGCATTTCTGCCGGGAATCTCAAATTCCCATGGTTACAATTCAACAACTATTTTTTAGTACCAGCATTTAATCGCCGCCAAAACTAATTTCATCGCACGTATGATAGCACAGATTACTTTTATCTCTACGTCATCCGCGCACGCATGAACGTGATAGGACCGGTACTTAGATGTGGGGATATACTTAGCGTAAACAAATTAGGGTTATTACGAGAACAGAACCCAACCAGAAATTTACTATTCGATTACATTTTTTAAAGACTTCTGAATCAAGGTTCCTTCATCGGTCTACACAAAAAATTTTAAAAATTATTGGCATACAGACATCTATTTGGCAGAGTTTTTGTTTTCTAGGTAAGTAATCAAACTCTGTGTCACTTATGAAAAATAACTTATTCCTTTCGTGTATTGTATTGTGTGGTATGTTACTGATGGTGGGTTGCAGCAAAAAGCTGAAACATACAGATAACAAGTTCAAGAAGATTGATCAGCCCTTTGATGAAAAAAAGTATTACTCAGATAAAAAGTATTATAGATCTACCGGTCAAGGTAAAGCCTTGGACCTTACGGTAGCTAAGCGTATTGCAGAGACCAACGCCAGACAGGCCATAGCTTCTCAGATAGAAGTTAAGGTTAAAAGTGTGGGTGAACAATTCCTTCAAAATCGCGAGATCTCAAATAAATTGGAAACGACCTCTAAATATGAGGACATCACCCGAACCGTGATCAATGAGACGCTTACTCAGGTCAAGATTATTGGGCAAGAGTCTTTTCAAAATCAAAAAGGTGGTTCTGGTGAATATATACATTACGTAGCCATGGAAATGCCCACAACGGCCGTTGCTGATAATTTAACCCAGAAAATATCCTCGGACGAATCATTGAAACAAGATTTTGATCTCCAAAAGTTCAGAAAAATTTATGAGCAAGAACTGGAAGATTTTAAGAATAATAATTAAAACGACAAAGGCATTCTTTACACTAGGATGCCTTTTTTTTAGTGTTTTACAAGGCCCGGTGTTTGGCCAATTGAAAAAAGCACCAACATGGGTTCATGAAGTTCCCATTACCGGTGACGCATTTTACGGTGTGGGAACGGTCAATATGAAGGACTATCCCGAGTACCGCGCTAAAGCCCGAAAACAGGCGTTAAAAGAAATCGTTGAAAAGATTTTTGTTTCCATAAGCTCAAGTTCCAGTCTTACCACCACTTATAAGGACGAGGAAGTGGATTATCTCCTGAATGAAACCGTTTCTTTGGCTTCTTCTAACTTTTTAATGGGTCATCGTAAAATGAGTGAGTGGATTGACAAAAGAAAAAATACCTACTATGTTTTATTTAGCCTGGATCGAGCTACCTATAAAGAAAACAGAAAGGAATATTTTAAATCTTTTGAAACCGTAATAGAACTCATACAAAAAGAAGCCAAAGATCTTTTTGAAGAAGGTGAAATAGCTCGAAGTACTCGAAAACTAAGCCAGTCTATCGATAGACTCGATAAGGAAATTAACCGAATAGTAGAACCGGAATATAGTATTTTGCTCCAAAAATTACGGTTAGAAAGTATATATGAGCTTGAAAGGCAAATAGATCAGATTGCCTTTAACGTAGAGCGAAATTATGAATTTGATGCTACGGATCGCAAACCACTGGTCATTGAGAATTTTTTGGTGAGTAAGTCTAATGGAGTGGCCTTGAATGGATTAAATCTTAGTTTAAATGTAATTCAGGGAGACGTTTTTCGCTATTCTTTTAACCACGAAAATTATGAAGCCTTGAGCATATATGGGTTATTTCCGCAAAAGGGAGTGGCCGTGATCCAAATTATTGCAGAAGTAGCCTTAGAATCGTCCATTAAAAAGCTGCTGAATCCCGCGGTAAGAAGTACCATTGAATCCCGACCGATAGCCATCAAATTTAACCCATACAATATCCAATTTGTAATCAATTCAGATACCTCTTTCGATAAGAAAGAGCAGCTATTTGACTATTTGAGAGTTATAACCACCGACCTGGGTATTACCGAGGTTAAGGATAAACCGACAGACCTACAAATTATTCTCAAGCCCATTGGTAATGTAAAAAAACAATCCAGAGGCTATTACCGGAGTGACCTGTCCTTTGAGGTTAATGTTCTAGATGTAAAAAACAACCGGAACGTATTTGAGTATGCGTTACCCCGTACCAGCGTCAAAGAAAAAAATCCGAATGTAGCGGTATCCGAATCGTTCAAGGCAGCAGCTAATCAATCAGGTGAATTTTTGCAAGAGTTTGTTACTGCGCTTTGTGTCTTGCATTTTTAAATCTTTACCCAAGTTCATTTATTAGGTTTTCACGTTCATTATCTGGTTTATCAATCGCTCCGCTATATCTGATTCTACTCTTTCCATCGATCAAAGGATTTCAGGACCATCTCACATTCGAGAGCAGGCCGTATCCATGATGTGTAGTCATTAACGGATGCGATGCAGAATGCAAAGACTCATACCAGCAACCAAAATACATTCCCCTATTCTCAAGACGGTCGTAACCTTGCAAATACTTTGTTTAATCTTTTTAATTAAAAATTAAACAAATTATTTGCGTAGGCTATTGTACTTTTGCCAAAGTAAATGCGTATTCAATGCTTATTTGGACTGATATTCTCGATTTTTCTAAAAATGGAAACCCTGAACCCGCGAAGCGGGTAGAAAAATCTGAAAGCGAGTGGCAGGCGTTACTTACTCCGGATCAATTTCGTATCACGCGTCAGAAAGGTACGGAGAGGAGTTTTAGCGGGGAACTCTGCCACGCCTATGATCCGGGTGTGTATTCCTGTATTTGCTGTGATACTGACCTCTTTGATTCTACTATAAAGTTCGATTCGGGTACGGGTTGGCCAAGTTTTACTCAACCTATTAAACGAAATGCAGTAAAGTATGCAGCGGACCATTCTTTTGGAATGACCCGCGTTGAGATCATGTGCAACACCTGTGATGCGCATCTGGGTCATGTATTTCCTGACGGACCGTCTCCAAGCCAGCTTAGGTATTGTGTGAATTCAGAGTCGATTAAATTAAACAAAAAAACACCTCGTTAAGTCAATGTTTAATAGCGGTCAAGCGGACGTTGATTAGTGGGTCCATTGCAGGGGAAAGAACGCGCATGGCAGCGGTATCAGGCTTTTACTTTGCAGAGACACCCGAAAAGATCACCGGATTACCCGTGGATTTAGGCTTGCATTAAACACTAGAAGCTGTTGTAAAACGATAATAAAATCTGAACTGTCAGTAGCGAAAGTTACATTTTTATTCAATCGCTACAGGTAGTTTGAGGGTTGTATCAATTTTGTTGCTACCTCAAGAGCCTGAAGCGCAAAGGCATACGTATTCCTATAACAGATCAGTTATTCAATTGGGTTTGGCAAACTAAACACAAACTTTGTACCCTTTCTATATTCGCTGAATATATTGATAGATCCTCCCAATTTCTCGATGGTCTCCTTAACAATATAAAGACCCAGGCCGCTGCCATCGGAGCTTTCATTCCCACGGTAAAACATATCGAAAATACTAGAAAGGTACTTCTTTTTGATACCTACGCCATTATCTTCGACCGTAACCACGGCTTCTTTCTTGGTTTGGCTGATATCGATGGAGAGGAAAGATTTCTTTTTAGCATCATAATACTTGATGGCGTTGCTTATCAGATTCTTAAAAATGATGGTCAACCGTATTGGGTCACCGTAAAAAACAGATTTGTCCGAAACATTAACTTCGACTTTTATCTGAGATTTATTGGGCATATTACTTAGCTCCTGCAAGACGTTATCAATGATTTCTCTGAAGCGGATATCGACCATTGAAGCCGGCAGATTTTCGTTTTGAGAATAATTAAGGATCGATTTAATAAAGTTATCTTGCTTCTTAATGCTCTCCTGGATCATACTATTCATTTCTTTGACCTTGCTAATATCACTCTCTTCAGCAATGAGAGCAGTAAGACCAAGAATAGAGGCTAAAGGAGCCCGAAGATCATGCGAAGTATGATAGACAAATGAATCCAGTTCGAAGTTCTTGATCTCCAGTTTCTCCTGTATCGCCTTCCTATCCGAAATGTCAAATCGAATAAATACATATTTGGTAATTTCATCAGATTGATCTTTGAAAGGTACTACATAAGTATCCAGCCAAATAAAGTCTCCATTTTTTGTTTGGCTCCTCACCTCACCGTGCCAAACTTCTCTTTTTGTAGATATACTCTCCCAGCTATCTTCTGCGTAGTCTTCAGAAAAGCCTAATTTCATCGTTGTGTGGTGCTGACCGATTAACTCATCTCTGGTATACCCCGTGATTTGAACAAAACGATCATTGACGTAGGTCAAAACGCCATCTTTATCTGCTTCACAAACCAGCGCAGATAGATCGAGCGCCTTTTTTTGGAAATCAAGCTGGTAGATCGTCTGCTTTAACAGATCTTCAAATTGCTTGGTCTCCGTGATATTTTGAGTCAAAAAAACGCCTGCTACAATAGTGCCGCTCCGGTCCTTTCCAGGGGAACCATGGAACACGTAATGCTGCCCGTTATGAGGGTATTCGAATTTTACATGTTCACCACTCATGACTTGCTCGAAATAAGGTTTAAGGAATGCCAACCTGGTTTTATCGTAGACCTCAGAAATGGTTTTTCCTACGTAGTAACTGCTGGTTCTTCCTACTTTATCAAACTCCTCACCCTCCGCAATGATAAATTTGTACTGGGTATCAATTAAAAAGATGGCTCCATTCGGAATATTGTTGCCTAAAGTTCGGTAATAATTGAAATAGGTTTCTTTTTCACGCTCTGCTGCTTTTCGATCGGTAATATCTCGTGAAGTACTTAGTATTAACATCACATTACCTTGATCGTCGAAAATAGGTCTGCTATGAGCCTCGATCCATTTAGAGCCTCCGTCCTTAGTTCGAAACATTGCTTCCATCTTAGGAGGTGGACCCTGATCTTCCCCTCCGCCACTTCGTTGCCGGTCTTGTTCCAGTTTATCTAAAAACTCCGGATGAAAAAGATCGAAAGGTGATTTACCTACCAGTTCATCGGGGTCATACCCTGTTAATTCGGTCACAGAAGGCGAAACATACAAGTATTTGGTAGTAACGGGATCGTGTAAGCATACCAAATCGCTGACATTTTGAGAAATCAATTTGAATTTGTCGACCTTTTCTGCTAATACTCTTTGGATATCGGTTAAAGCAAAACCGGTTTCACCTTCTTTAGAGGTTTCCAGATCATCGTTTAGGAAGCTAAGTGCTTTCGCCAGCTTGGTTTGTTCCGATTCCTTCTCGTTCGGCATCACGTTACCCACAGCATAGACTAATTCGGAAGAGTCAGCGGCCTTAAACCTCCAATATACTTGAATAGGAACTCTGCTCGCATTCAGCATGGCTAACTGGACGGATTCCTTTTTCTTGTTGACTAAAATACCGTTCCACTTACTTTCAAAGGAACCTTTGTCCTCGTTGACCAACAATGACGAAAAGTCCCGACCATTTAGGAAAGATGCCTTCTCTCCCAGTCCTTTGATAAACATCTGATTGAACATCAGTATGTTTTTATCGTTATCCAGCACACAATGAAACTCCTCAGATAGCGAAATGAGTTCTTCATAATCCGGAGTCAATTGTATAAGTTTAGTCATAAAATTTGTTGAACGTATTAAGAAAGATAATAATTAATTTGGATAACCAACCTACACCTATTGACGCGGAAAAAGATAAAAGAATACGGCTAGCGGTCTCCACAATGCGTAAAGTATTGGGAGACAATAGGGTTAGCTTAAAAACAGACACCTATGAAATAGCAACATTTGAAAGCAATACAAAAGTATCTGCTATTATCTTTCCGAGAAATACACAGGAAGTTTCCGCCTGTATGAAAATAGCCAATCAATTTAAAATTAGTATCTACCCGGTCAGTGGCGGCAAAAATTACGGACTAGGTTCCACTGTGCCTAATGTTTCTGATTCGATTATCCTAGATCTACAGTTAATGAATAAGATCTCTGACTACAATGAAGAGCTTGCCCATGTTACATTAGGGGCCGGAGTAAGTTTTAGGCAATTAGAGCAGTTCTTAGAACATAAAGGCAACCGATTGATGATGGATGGTATCGGTAGCACTCCGCACGCCAGTATCGTAGGAAATGCAGTGGAGCGCGGCCATGGTATGGGTCTGTATGCTGATCGTTTGGACAAGGTATGCGCGATGGAGGTAGTCTTGCCGGATGGCAGTATTATCAATACAGGTTTTGGGCGTTATCGTAAAAATAAAGTGGCACAACTTTCCAAATGGGGCCTTGGCCCTTCACTGGATGGTATTTTTACTCAATCTAGCTTCGGTATTGTCACTGGCTTAACCCTATGGTTAAAGCCCAGGCCCCGGCATTTTCAATCTATTATGATCCACGCAAATACGGACGATAAAATGGCTATGATGGTCGATAAATTTCGGCAAATGAGACTGGAAGGTTTGAATGTTTCAATTCGTATTTTTAACGATTATAGGTTAGTGGCATTTTCTAGGCAATACCATGAAGTCAAAAAAGAAAATCAGGATTATTTGACTCAAAAAGATATTGATACTATTAAACCTACGGGCACCGGAAAATGGATTGGAATTGGCGGGCTCTACTCCTACTCAAAATTAAATGCAAAGGCGGAGAGAGAATTTATACTTGATTCACTCAAAAAATGTGATGTTGTTATTGATTTCATTGATAAAGAAGAAGCTGATTTAAGGGTAAAAGAAAATCCGGCAGCAAAAGAAGATATGGACTTCTTCTATTATAAAAGTAGCCTAGCCGGTTACACCACAGAAAAGGCTATCAATATGTGTTACTGGCGCGTACCTGAAAAAATTCCGGATCAGATGGACATACATAAAGATCAATGTGGTTTATATTGGTATTGTCCCTCTATCCCTTGCACGGGAGAAGATGCCGTTTTAGCCGCAAAGAAAATCACCGAAATATCTTACAAATATTCACTAGAACCGAATGTTGGCTTCCTCTTTATTTCGGAAAGAGCCTTAGATATTACAGGTGCCATTTGTTTCGACAAACGTAAACCGGAGGAGTCTGAGCGTGCCGCAAAATGCCACGATGAAATAGTGGAGAGCCTGTGCGAGTTGGGTTATCCACCCTATAGATTAGGTGTACAATCTATGCATTTCTTTACCCAAACGGAGGTAGCTTCCTTAGACCTATTAGGAAGATTAAAAACCGCAATTGACCCTAACAATGTGCTTTCAGCCAAGCGCTATAGCACTTTATAAAAGCCTATTTCATACACGTCGGTGTAATGTCAAATAGTATAATGGCTTTTCTAACCAACATCGCGCTCTTCCTGGGCTATTTCTTACGTAAAAGAAAAAAGTTGCGAATAAATCTGATTGTTTCGTAGTCTTATAATATCACTGGTTTCAAAAACAACATCATATTACTATCTAAATAGTGCAATTTAGTTGTTTAAACATCTATTAGTGGCCCCTAAGCCCTACATCGAAAGTTTATCGGCCAGAGCGTAGCGGCCCGATGGGGTGATAACCGCACGTTCGCCTAAATTTTGCATTCGAACCTTTTAATAATTGTCATGCAAATAGTTGTGTCGTCTGCAACGGATCGTTACGATCTTGCGCATCTTTATTTGGAAAATCATAAAGCCACGCTTCTTCATTATAAAATCAAAGGTATTTCTACTCTCAGTTCGAGTTGGAAATATAACCCAAATGCGCATATGATCATTGCCCGTTGTCCAAATACTTTAGAAATGTTGGGTGCCGTAAGGTTGGAAATTGCAGGGGGATCAGAGACCTTACCCATGGTTCAAGCACTTCAAGGTATTGGTTACAACATTTCAAATTTAGTTTCCCATTTATCAAATACCGGTGGTACTGCCGAACTGTGCGGGCTTTGGTGCAAACCGGGTAATTCAGTACAAGGCCTACCCAAAAAGCTAATTGCAGCGGCCCTTAAACATGCAAAAAAAATTAAGGTCTCGCACATTATCGGTTTTGCCAATGAATACTCTTATCCTACCGTTGAAAGGCTGGGTTTTACCCATGCCAGTCATCTGGAAAACGAAGGAATTTTTTACTATCCATCTAAAAAATACAAAACCTATGTAGTCCATTACTCCGAACAAAAGAGCAAACAAGAGCTTTTTGATGGGGCTGTCACAAATGAGCTCATTTCAAGACATAATTAAAGTGTAAATCTATTTCTTCTCCTTTTTGACCAACTCATCGTTCTTCCATAGACCGCTGGCTACTACTTTACCATCTTTGTTATAAAAGGTACCTTGCCCGTTGCGCTGATCATTCTGCCAATCCCCTACAAATTTATCCCCGTTAGGCCAAAAATAGGTTCCCGTACCTTGACGTTTATCATTTACATAATTGCCCACGTAGTACTGACCGTCAGGCCAAAAATAGGTTCCCTCACCATTTCTGAGGTTATTTTTCCAATTTCCCTCGTAACGGCTTCCGGTGGCAAAAAGACCGACCCCTCGACCATTTGCCTTCCCCTTTTTTACCTGACCTACGTAATATATCACGTTACCCTTAGAACTGTTGAACTCAAGATATTCTCCAAAAGACCGCTCCTCAAGTTGAGTGCTTACCTTTTCTAAACGTAGCAATGCCTTGTCTAAAGCAAAACTCAAAGAATCATATTGCCGTACTTCCAAAGGGGTTGCCGTTCGAGTCAATATCAACGAATCTTTACCTGCTGAAGTATCTATCTTTTCAGTACTACTATTCTTTTGAGAATCATTTAATAGCTTTTCGGATAACCGAATTCTGAGTAAGATTTCGCCCGTCAGCGCACTGTCTTTCGCGTACAGGTTTTGGTAGGTGTCCAGTGCCTCCTGATATTTCCCGATGAGCAATAAGGAATCCAATGAAAGCAATTCACGGTAGGTCTGATTTTTGTCTTCGAAAGCCTGCGCATTTGACATCAACCTGTCTACCTCTTCTTGCAATTTTTGCGTTTTGAAAACGTAAAGGAAGACCAAAAGAACTGACACCGATAAAGTACTATAAATTAATAGGTTGCGCCTTATACCCTTTTTGATTTTCATAATGATCAAATTCTTATTCACCCATGTGAATAGGCGGTAGTTTATCTTTTACTTTTCTAATATCAGGAGAAAAGTAAACGTGGAACCGAAGCGTATATCTTTGTTTATAAAATGCACCATTTGACAATTCTTGCCCTATGGAATACATAAATCCGGTGGCCACAGTAAGACGAGGATTTATAATATAGCCTAAGGAGGTATGCAAGCGTAAGTCCTCCATCGGACTGTCAATAACAGGTTGACCACTTTGCATGATCAACTCCGCCTCCGGTGAAATGTACCAAGTCTGTGCACCTAACTTTGGCTTATTCAATGGTATTTTAAACCGTAACATATATCGCCATCGGTTACGAAAAATGTAATCGCTACTCTCAACGAAGTCTTGGGACCAACGATGTTCAATTCGGAGCCTATGATAGACCATAAACCTTGGAAAAGGCATAGCAAATTGATATTGATGCCAAATTCGCCACTCGGGAACTGTTCTTCGTTCGTTTTCATCTTGATCAGAATTAAAATTGATTCGCAATACGCCACCTAAACTGATGGTTAAGTTTTTGGAGTACAAATAGCTGATAGCATGCCGGTTATATATCTGAGCCCATTGGCCTATAAACGGTGTATCATCCGTTTCCTGGAACCGAAAATGAGTTTGGGCCACCCAAAATAAACGCTTGGTCAACCTAATATTTCCATAGGTATTGATCCACAGGCGAGTAACGGGTTCTTCGATTTGCGACTCACTGGGTCTTTGGTTTTCTTCCTGCCCTCTAACCATAGAACTCAATCCTAATAGAAAGCACAACAGAAAAGAGAATTTACTCCACGACCTTACCATTGATCAATTCGATTTATGGGTTGGGATTTTCAATAATTGAAATACTTGATCGGGCTTGTTTTCTCTTCGTAGTCGCTTTTCCAATTTTTTTGTGTTTTCTCCTCTCAATGCGATCAAGCGGTCATATGTGCCTTCAAAAATCAAGTTTAATTCATCGATATCCTCACAGGTAAGATCCGCCTGTACGCGATCTAGTAAGTAAGGAACAATTACATCTTGATAAGCAGTAATGATTGGTTTTTTGATCTCCTCATCCATTAAAGTAGAGGTGAAGGGATTCCAAACCCGGTCCATGTAGGATTTGGCTATCTCCTTCGATTTCTCAGGAATTTGAGAAACGTTCGAGGCTAATTTACTTGCACTGTCCAAACAGCTAATCAACTGGCCGGCTCGTTCGATTCTTTCGGGCAATTGATCTAATTCGGAGTAGTCGCTCACCAGAGAACGACCCGAAGTTTTAAGAGACATAATTACTTGACTTAAATTATCCTCATGCAAACTACTTAAGGAATCAACTCCCTGATTTAAAGATTTAATGCTTTTGTACAGTAATTCTTCTAACTTCTCCAACTCTTCCTGGCGCTCCTGTTTTAGTATGCGCCGGTCTAGCTCCCGTTGAATGCTTTCCAGACTCTCAAGAGCCGATTTGGAAAATTCTTCAATTCGTGATATCCCATTGAAACGACGCGATGTGTCTTCTAGTAAAGGGCTATCGAAGATTTTAACTTTAGGACTTTCATTGATCGTGTAGGTTATCTTTAACGAATACGGGTCATTTCGGTCAGGCAATGCGTATTGTATGAAATCACTTCTTCGAACTGATGTCAGAATATTCTGAGCGTTATATTTCACTACCTTTCTTATGGGTTCCAGCCATTCTTTATCAATAGTTTCTACCACGCTAAATTTAAAGGATACCTCTTCATCAGCTAGTTTGAGGATATTGAGCTGAGGACTTTCAAGTAGTCTTTGGGTAATGATTTCGGATTTTTTCAGCTTCGAGGCCATTGAACTCAATTGATTAACCTCTTCCTCACTAAGCGGAAAATCAGCCACTTTTACTTTAAACTCGGGCGTAAATGAAGCCTTTGACAGCTCTTTTAACACCTGGTCGACGAGTTCGTAATATTGAGCGTTCTGATCCAAAAGATCATACATCGTAGTACTGATCAAAGTATCTGAACCTTGCATAATTTGTTGATGAAGTCTAAGAATCCGTATGTACCGTTGGTCCAGAGTGAGAACTTTTTCTTCCGCCTCAGTAGCTGCATAGGTATCTACCGTGTCCGTTTCTTCACCAGGACGAACTATTTGGTTCAGGCTTCCGTCATTAAATTGCCAACTTTCGACGAGACCCGCAGTTTCGTTAGCATATAGCGACCACGTATCGTGAGCAATGCCATCACGCAGGAACCGACCTAGTAAAGAGTAATTCTGATTATCTATTCTAAAACTACGTTGCGGTATTCCTTTATCAAATACTATGGTGCTTTTAAAAATTGTTCCGCTCACCTCCGACTCGGCAATTCGCTCTACCCTATGCACCCACTCCCCATTTGGCTTACCCGCCATCATAAAACCCTCAGCGTGGTGCAATGAACCTTCTAATTCTACCTTATAAGCGTAATCTTCCAAATTAGTGCGTTTTCCGACCTGAAATGAACCAAATCGAAAAATCCATTTTCCCACCGGTCGATTGTTTTCAAACACGCCTTGACACGAAAAATAGTCGTCTCTATCGTTAAGTAAACTACTTAAATCGGATTGCTGCATCTCAAAAGGTCCGTGCAACACAGTGTCACCTTCC
>JBCCIX010000090.1:0-11956 GCA_039028075.1 Bacteroidota bacterium
TCCAACTTTATACCGGAAGGTGGGATTTGGATGAACACCCAGCGGCCTGAGTGGAATGATGCAAATAACGCACTCGTGGGGAATGGGGTCTCGATGGTAACGCTGTATTACCTCGTTCGGTTTTTAAAGTTTTTACGACGGCTAGTAGAAAAATCAGAGACCGAATCTGTGAATATTTCCAGCGAGGTGAACACCTTGTTGAGATCAATGAAAGGGGTATTCAATGCTCATATTGGATCATTAGAGGGCGTGATAGATAATAAAAATCGAAAGGCGATCTTGGATGGACTAGGAACTGCGGCAAGTGACTTCAGGGAAAAAATATACGCTGACTCATTTGAAGGTTCAAAAGATGAGTTACCCCTACAGTACCTTTTGGATTTTATCGAGCTGTGCCAGCAATACCTAGATCATTCATTGAAAGCAAATAAAAGACAGGATAATCTTTATCATGCTTATAATTTAATGACGGTAACCTCAGGTGAAGTGATGGTCTCTTACCTTGATGAAATGTTAGAGGGGCAGGTAGCGGTGCTTAGCAGTGGTAGCCTATCATCGCAGGAAACGTTAAATGTACTGGATGCCCTTAAGGCAAGTCAACTTTTTAGGGAAGATCAATACAGCTATATGTTGTATCCCGACAAAGAGCTTCCCGGTTTTAAACAGAAGAATAACATTCCAAAATCTTCGGTTAAAAATTCTAAGCTTTTGACCGCCTTACTTGAGGATAACAATCTGCAAATACTGAACGAAGACGTTAGAGGTGTATATCACTTTAACGGTAATCTTAAGAATGTTAATGACCTGGAAGATGCCCTGGAAGAACTTGATGACCACAAATATGGGGTGCTACTTCAAGCGGAGAAACAGCACGTTATGGAGGTATACGAGAAAGTATTTAACCACAAAGCGTTTACCGGACGTTCAGGTACTTTCTTTGGCTACGAAGGATTGGGATCTATCTACTGGCATATGGTTTCGAAGCTAATGGTAGCGACCCAGGAGTGTTGCCTGAAGGCTATCAATGAAGGTGAACCACATGAAATAACAGGTCGATTGCTTGAGCATTACTACGAAATACATGAGGGAATAGGAGCACATAAGCCACCTGGTTTGTACGGAGCCTTCCCCACAGATCCATATTCGCATACACCTAAAGGTAAAGGAGCCCAGCAGCCCGGCATGACAGGCCAGGTCAAAGAAGACATTCTTTGCCGATTTAGTGAATTTGGAATAGTACACGAGGATGGGAGACTTAGTTTTAAGCCTCATATGCTTAGGAAAAATGAATTTTTGAAGGAACCCGGTACTTTCAGATACATTGATATTCATGGAGAAAAAGTAGAGCTTCAGCTTTCTGCCGGATCTTTGAGCTTTACCTATTGTCAAGTACCTATAGTCTATTACTTGTCTGATTCAAATACTATTTCAGTAATGAGTAGCACTACACAAGAGTCGAAATTCGAAGGACTGAGCTTGGATGAAGATTATACCAGAAGCATCTACCAAAGAAGTGGTGATGTAGTACGAGTGCTGGTTAAAATTGAAGAAAGGATGCTCAAGTGATCTTCCTAAAATCGAAATAATGTATTGCGTTTATGGTGGGAACTGGTATTTCTATTAACGTAAACAAGAACAAATGAAAACAACAAATAGCCAGTCGGTTAAAGAAGAAAAGATCGGACAAATCTCGCCGGTCGGGCATTGGTGTGAAATCCAAGATGGAGACCTTAAATCGAGATGTATAGGATCTGTAATTCATACGGAAGGCCAGTTGCCAAGAGAGAAGGCTGCGGAGTGGCAAGTTAAATGTACAGCGCCACAAAAGGAGGCGCTTAATGATCGTCTAGGCCTACTCTTGCACTTTAGAGTAGATGCCGTGCGCAGGCACAACACTTACGATGGTGCAACCATTTTCACGTATAAGCTCCCATGCGGTTGTAGTCTGAGTTATAGTGTAAGCAACGAAGAGTAAAATGAGCATGTATTTAAATAGGTTCTTATGAAAAACACTTGGCAAATAGTGATTGCTTGCCTGATTCTAGGGATCGTATTTTCATGTCATCAAAAATCATCTCGTAACGAATTTAAAGAACGTAACAAAAAAGAAGTGACGGCAGAGGATATACTAGGAAACCCTGAGTACCAAGCCATTTCGTACGGCGGTTACCGCGCAAAAAAAAGAGAGACACAGCCCTCCTTAGATCAACTAAAAGACGATATGAGAATCTTATCGGCTGTGGGCATCAAAATTTTAAGGACTTACAATGTCCAACTCCCGCACGCTACCAATGTCCTAAAGGCGATCAGGGCCTTGAAAGAAGAAGAGCCAGGTTTTGAAATGTACGTAATGCTCGGGGCATGGATAGATTGTAAAAATGCCTGGTCTGATCAAGCGCCCGATCACAACGCAGAAAGCGAACAAAATCAGAATGAAATCGCACGGGCTGTAGACATTACCAACCAATATCCCGACATTGTGAAGGTAATAGCGGTTGGCAACGAGGCCATGGTAAAGTGGGCAGAGAGCTATTATGTTCAGCCGGAGGTAATCCTAAAGTGGGTGACCCACTTACAAAACCTGAAAACCGAAGGCCAACTCCCCGAAGAGATATGGATTACTAGTTCGGATG
Organism: Bacteroidota bacterium; assembly: GCA_039028075.1. GTDB lineage: Bacteria > Bacteroidota > Bacteroidia > Cytophagales > Cyclobacteriaceae > Fulvivirga. The sequence continues at coordinate 2,634 of JBCCIX010000090.1, forward strand.
ACTTTTCCTCTTGGGGCGGCGGTGATTCGCTGTATCATACTGAAGAGTTGGAGAAATTGATAAAGGCTGTAGATTATATATCCATGCATACCTATGCCTACCATAACTCACACTATAATCCGCAGTTCTGGAAGGTTCCTGAGGAAGAATTTAATCTCTCGGACCTTGAAAAGGTAGAAGCAGCTATGTTAAGAGCCAAAGCATTTGCCCAATCTCAATATGATTCCGTGAAGCGCTACATGAAGAGCTTAGGTGTGGACAAACCTATTCACATTGGTGAAACAGGTTGGGCCACAGTTTCTGATGGATATTACGGTCCTGAAGGCTCCAAAGCTGCCGATGAATATAAGCAAGGTTTATACTATAAGTATATGCGCGAGTGGACGAATGAGGCAGGCATATCCTGCTTCTACTTTGAAGCATTTGACGAGCAATGGAAAGATGCTGGAAATCCTCAGGGTTCGGAAAATCATTTCGGGCTTTTCACGATTGACGGGCAAGCTAAATATCCGGTTTGGGATCTGGTGGACCAGGGTATTTTCGAAGGCCTTACCAGAGACAACCGGGCCGTAGCAAAAACGTACGGAGGCCACCGGGATTCACTCATGGTCGGAGTGTTAACCCCGCCCTTATCAACAGAATCTACCCCACAAAACTAGTTAATATGAAAAAGCTAACCCCCATTTTATTATGTATGAGCGTACTAAGCGCTTGCGATCCTGACGTAGAAGAGTTGAAGGTTGAAGTGTTTGAAACCTCTGCCAGGGGAAATAAATTGAAGAAACTGACTGATTTTGAACGAGACAAAAAGAGCAAAGAGATTAAATTACTTCCGGAGCAAGAATTTCAAACTATAACCGGATTTGGTGGTTCCTTTACGGAATCATCGGCCTACTTATTAAACCAACTCGGGCCGGAGAAAAAAGATAGTGTATTAGAGGCCTATTTTGGAGAAAGTGGGGCCAGGTACTCACTTACTCGAACGCACATCAACTCTAGTGATTTCTCTCTGGGAAATTACTCATATGCACCGGTGCCAGGAGATATTGAACTTGATAGCTTTTCGATTGAAGAAGATCGGGAAGACATTATTCCAATGATCAAAGATGCCATGAAGAAATCTAAAGATGGTTTTAAGATCATCAGCTCACCTTGGACGGCACCACCTTGGATGAAAGATAACAACGACTATGTGGGCGGAAAGTTGCTACCTGAGTATTACGATTCCTGGGCGCTCTTTTTTAGCAAATACATTGACGCTTATAAAGCAGAGGGTATCGACATTTGGGGGCTCACCGTAGAAAACGAGCCCCTTGGTAATGGGAATAATTGGGAGAGTATGCATTTTACCCCGGAGGAAATGACTCGTTTCGTCCAAAATCATTTAGGTCCAAAGCTAGAAGTCGACGGAAAAGGGGAAGTTAAAATTTTAGGATACGATCAAAATAGAGAGCATCTCGAAGAGTGGGTAGATGAAATGTACAAAGATGACAGTACTTCTAAGTACTATGATGGTACAGCCATTCACTGGTATGCCAGTACATTCGAAATTTTTCCGGAAGAGCTGCAGTACGCTCATAAAAAGGCACCGAATAAACATTTGATCCAATCTGAGGCTTGTGTAGATGCCGAGGTACCCAAATGGCAGGATGATCAATGGTATTGGTCAAAGGAAGCTACGGACTGGGGATGGGACTGGGCACCTGAAGAAGAGAAGCCTTTACACCCAAAGTACGTTCCTGTGTATCGCTACGCCAGGGATATAATCGGTTGTCTCAATAATTGGGTCGATGGTTGGGTCGATTGGAATATGGTACTCGATCGACAAGGGGGTCCCAATTGGTTTAAAAACTGGTGTGTGGCTCCGGTTATCGTTGATCCCGAAGCAAATGAAGTTTATTTTACCCCGCTGTATTATACCATGAGCCACTTCAGTAGGTACATCAGACCCGGGGCCGTTATGATCGGTTTGGAGAATCAGAATCAAGCACTTCAAGTAACTGCTGCAAAAAATCCTGACGGATCCATTGCCATAGTGGTCTTGAATGAAGGTAAACAACCTCAACATTTTATACTCAACCATAATAACAGAGCCAAGTCACTGACTATAGATGGCCAAGCTCTACAGACTCTATTGATACCAAATAACCCCAGCTAGTATGTCCACCAGTAAAAGTCAAATTCCCTATGGTCAAAAAGTAGCATTCGGTGTAGGAATGTTGGCCAATCAAATGTTTCCGGCTGCGTTAGGAATATTTATGGTTGTGCTGGTTCAAAACTTGGGCTTCCCGGGCTGGATGTGGGGAATAGTTTATTTCTTACCTCGTATATCTGACGCGCTTACCGATCCAATCATGGGTTTTATCTCTGACAATACCAAATCCAGGTGGGGAAGACGCAGACAATATGTGCTAGCAGGTGCCATTATCATGGGAGTGGCGTTCACCGTAATGTGGCAACTGTATAGCGATAATAGTGTGAACTACAACTTCACCTATTTCCTACTTTGGTCCTTTGTTTTCTATATTGGCATCACCATATTTAGTGTTCCTTACGTAGCGATCGGATATGAAATGAGTGACGATTTCCATGAGCGCACGCAAATCATGGCTATAGCGCAGTGGATCGGACAGTGGGCTTGGGTAATTGCCCCGTGGTTCTGGGTGATCATGTACGACCCTTCATGGTTTCCTACCGCCGAGTCAGCCACCCGAGAGCTAGCTGTTTGGGTAGCCGTAATTTTTGCTTTTTGCGCCATGGTGCCCGCACTTTTTATACCCAGTAAGTCCACATTGAACGAAAACTATTCCCCACTGACTCTCGGTAGTATAGGAAGAAGTTTATCAGAAATACTGAGAGGATTCAAACAAGCATTTTCTTCTCGCCCCTTCAGAAAGCTTTGTATTTCCACCTTCTTTATCTACAACTCATTTATGACCATCTCAGGGTTTTCCTTTTTTATTATTGTGTGGCACTTATTCAAAGGCGATACCGCAGCGGCAGGTTACTGGACACCGCTATTCGGTAGCGCCGGGGCAGTGGTAACGACCTTTATAGTTATTCCCGTTGTAGCGCGAATGTCCAAAATCATGGGTAAACGTAAAGCCTTTATGATAGCTCAGGGAATCTCACTGTTTGGCTATATGTCATTATGGTTCTTGTTCGTCCCCGGTAAGCCTTGGATGTTCATTTTTGCTTTGCCGTTTCATTCCTTTGGTATAGGTAGCCTTTTTGTTCTTATGATGTCCATGACGGCAGATGTCATCGACTTAGACGAATTAAATTACGGGATACGCAGAGAAGGGGTTTTTGGGGCCATATACTGGTATATGGTCAAATTTGGTTTTGCGATAGCCGGTTTACTCAGTGGTCTAATATTAACTGTAGTAGGTTTCGATGGTAATGCAGCCGTACAACCTGAAGGTGCCGTGGATGGGTTAAGGCTATTCTTCTCTGGTCTTCCGATGATCGGGACTGGCATTGCCATGTACGTCATGCATGATTATGATATCGACGAGGCGCGAGCAGGTGAAATCAGAACAGAGTTGGAAAAACGAGCCGCCAAGAGGGATAAAAACGCTGTTGATTCGTCCTACTACAGCACAAATAAACTCGCGTCACTTGTTGACTTAAATTTTGAAGTTGCCCTGGAAACTGATACTGACTTTAGTACCAAGAGTTTGGATGACGTTAAGACTTTGTTCAGTTCTTCACTACAAAGAGGGCTCCACGGGGTGTGCTTTAGTCCCTACCTGGAAGGCCAGAATATCGGGGACCAGCTATCTGAAGCACAGATCGTTGACCGAATGGAGATCATTGCACCATATACAAAATGGGTGCGTTCATTCTCTTGTACTCAAGGAAATGAGTTTATTCCCAAAGCGGCTCATGATAAAGGTTTAAAAACGATCGTAGGCGCATGGATTGGCCGCGATAAAGCACAGAATGAAAAAGAAATCAATACGTTAATAGAGCTTGCTAGAGTTGGACATGTAGACATAGCGGCCATTGGAAACGAGGTACTCTTGCGCGACGATCTTACCAAAGAAGAACTACTAGAATATATAGCAAGGGTAAAAGAGGCGTTGCCTAACGTACCTGTGGGCACTGTGGATACTTACTACGAATTTCACGAGCACCCTGATCTGGCGATGGCTTGTGATGTGATTTTAGCCAATGCCTACCCGTTTTGGGAGGGCAGCGATATTAAAGTAGCCTCGATTTATCTTCAACATATGCACAAACTAGCTGAAAACGCTGGTAAGGGAAAGCCAGTAATTATTACGGAAACAGGTTGGCCTAATTGCGGTGAAAGTATGGCAAGCGCAAAGCCCTCCAATGAAAATGCCATGAAGTATTTTATCAATGTGAATAACTGGTGTGAAAAGTACAATATAGATCTATTTTATTTTTCTTCATTTGACGAATCGTGGAAAGTAAGACATGAAGGCAATGTGGGTCAGAATTGGGGTATTTGGGATAAATATGAGAAGCTCAAATATGTAGAAGAAAAGGCGATAACGAGTTAAAATATTGTGTTTCTCCGGTCTTTAAAGAGGCGTGAAAAGTGAGAACTGAAGGCGACGGGGGTACATTCCAAGGCCTTTGGGATACATATGAAAAACTGAAATTTTGATGAACTCCAATTGACCGAAAACTAAAATAGGAAAGCAAATGCTTTCCTATTTTAGTTTTCAATTAAGTGCGATACCTAGAACTCCCACAGGTTATGCTCTTTTTCCATAAGTTGCATTTCCCACCATTCGGAAGCCATAACTGCCTCTATACGATTGTTATACATATCTACAATAGGATCATCGTCAGGATTTTCAAACTTAAACAAAGAAGACCTAAATAACCTCAGTTGAAAAGCATCAGCAAAGTTCTTATTCTCTGCGCTATTGTATCGGTTCACCCAGATAGCCTTATCAGGATTATCCTTGAACAATTTGTGTAAATCCTTATACTTAAAAACAGCCAGTGGCAATTCAACTTGATCCAATGTTTCTGAACCTGGAATTAGTAATTGTATCGATTGTACTTTATGGTAAAGTCGCGATCTCCTCTTATCAAAAATAACATCCTCCATAATTCGGAACTTACTGATCTGACGAGGCAAAAACAGGACGGCGTCTCCTACTCCCGGTGTTTCCTCCCAATCATCCGGCGCATCCGAGGGGATGGAAGTGATCTCATCAAATATTGCGGTATATACTACGCCATTATACTTCACTTGATCTCCCTCGTAGTATTCAATACCGGCATCCCACTGCTCGATTTCTAAACCCTCCTGATATACTAGCTTGTTTAAAAACTCATCTTTGGACATTCTGCTGGTCAATGAATCATTGACATATATATCCGAAAGTTCACCTGAATTGATCGCATCTAATATAAATGCTGTTATCTCACCTCCCCGGGCAAAAAAACCTTTATTCTGCTTTTCTTTTAAATCTACCGTTCGCCACACTCGCCTTTTAAACAAGTGCTCATACCGGGGTATAGGCTCAATAGAGTTAGGATTATACTGATCTAGTTCACTCAATTGAGCGTAACCAGGCAGCACAAATATTCCCAACAAGACAACTAATACAAACTTTTTTACCACTCTCATCTTCTTAATTAATCGGGATAGAATAAATCTCGGTAGCCGGGCGAGCCCTCTCAGAGCCACCTTGGCTGGGACGTCGATTGACCCTTTCTACTTTCACAATTAGGTTATCTCCTTTTCTGTATAAACTTCTCCACGACCTCAAATCAATGTTTTCAGAACTGAAGTTACCCGCTTTGATTTGGCGTCCCGCACGTGCCAATTTGACACTTACCTTCTGCACTCTGTACCTAGCGTCTTTTGGAACTTCACGCTTAAAGTTTTCATCAGCTTCCGCACTTACTTTCAATGTAGTAAGAGACGCCGCAGCTACTCCTTTCTCGAAATCTACGGCTTTACCTCTTGCCGCTATCTTAATCGTGGGAGGAGGAACTTTTTTCACATCAAATACTTCGGTTCCTAGAGCACTACCCGCATTCGATACAGTAAGCTTTACCTTACTACGACCTTTGGGTACAACGGTCACCGCACCTGTCTTATTGCCTTTAACTACGGTGGCCTCTCTGGAAGAAAAACTGGGATTATAAGAAGTACCCAACGCAGGTACCTGTATGTCCAGTTCATTTGAACAGTTCATATAAAGAGCCGATAACGCCGCAGAACGAACCTGTATTACCGGTTTTACTACAAAATAATCATGTTCAATTTTGTACGTAGAGTCATTTAGTTCTATTTCAGCTTTGAAGCTGGCCGGCGCAGTGAGCGTTTTAGGATCAAACTTCGAGGCCTTCGCTGTAAATTCAATCTTACCGTACTTTATGCCATTTTCTGTCGTCTCGGCGGGAGCTTCTTTGCCATTATACATAAATACCGGATTGGAACCAGAGGCAGCTGCTGTTATAAAAAGCTGAGCTTCAAATTTTCCTCCTGAGGCTACAGTATTCGATACAGGCCGCACCAATGGTACAACTTTGTCGAAATCTATATCCTTTGCTCCTACCTCATTTGCCAAGGCATCTAACGCCAATGCTTCATAATTCAAAACCTCCGTCTCCATGTGACTAATAGTAGCCATACCTGCGGCGGTTGGGGTGTTACCAAAATAGTATTCGGCAAACGTCTTATTCTGCTGATCCGGATCGTTTTTAGCAATATCTATGTCCTTTGCATCTTTGGCCAGAGGCTCGAAATCTCGCCCGCTGACCGATGATAACATCGCAACGTAATCATTCAACTTTTTTTGTAATTCTTTTCCGTTAGGCTGTTGAATCATATAGTTAGCCACGATATCATAATCTTTAGCCCCTACGAGTTGATTATTTTCGTCTCGTCCTCCGGTAATTTCAACCATGGTTTTTCTCGTATCTCCCAAATATTTCATCACTTCCTGGGTAGATTGACGTACCTCTTTGGCTTTGTTCAACGCTTTTACATCGGCTTCGCGTTTACCTTTCTTGGTTACCTCAGCATCTATTTTCGCCAATATTTTTCCATTCTGCTCCTCTACTTCTCGGGCCTGACGATTTAAGGCCTCGTCTATAAAAACAAACTTTTCAAGTACCGCATTACTCACTTGCAACGCCAATAAGGCCGTGAGCACGAGATACATCATCCCAATCATTTTCTGCCTGGGGGTTTCTTTTCCTCCTGCCATTTCAGAATATTTTTATTAATGAATAAATCATAATGTCTTACTTACCCTTGACCGCTTTGGCCAGAGTTGCCTCCACCTCGCATTGCAGTAAGCATATTGCCATATACATTATTGAGCGAGGTCAAGTTACCGGTAAGTTTATCCAGTTCACTGGCAAACTTCTTCGTCTTTTCACCGGCATTTGCCATTCCATCCAATGCCCCAGCCATGTTAGTATAAAATTTATTCATAGCTTTTACGTGACTATCAGCATCCTTTAACTCCATTTCATAAACAGCATTCAATGCACTCAAATTCTTTGTAACATTCTGCACTTGCGCATGATATTCTTTTGAATCTTTAGTGGCATCAGCCATTTGTGTCATCGCCTGGGCGGTACTGGCATATGACTTATTCATTTCCGACAATGATTTAGAGGCGGTCTTCACATTGTTAGCATAATCGTTGGTAGCTACAGCAGCATCGGCAAGGTTCGACATCTTACCGGCACTTTCAGCCATGTTACGCATACCTTTTCCTAAACTTTCAATCAATTCAGGGCCAATCTTAGCTTTTTCCATCATTTTATCCAGTTCTTGACTGGCGGAAGGGCCACCGGCTTTATTCGAAATTCGCGGTGCCGATACTGGACCTTCATAATCTTCAGCTAGCTGAGGATAAACTTTGGACCAATCTGGCTCCGAATGTGGCGGCTCAAATGCACTTAGGAAAAAGATAATTGCCTCGGTTATCAAACCTATCATAAGCATCTGATTAGCACCGGGCCAGTGAACAATTTTGAACAGTGCTCCCATAATAACAATAGAAGCACCAATACCATATACCTTCGGCATAATGGTTCTAAATAATAGTGCTGCAAATCCGCCTTTTTTATTACTCATTGTCTTAAGCTTTTAAATTAATCTTTGTAATTCTAGTTTATTTATTGTTATTATTCAAATCTAAAATTCGGTGCCCGAAGATCGACCTAAATGGGTCATAGCGTTCCTAAAGCCGATGTAGGCACGAGTAGAATCTTTAAATTCGTACGTTCTGGTTCCCGTTTCCAGATAGTAGGCAACATCTTTCCAGCTGCCTCCTCTAATCACTTTTTTGGGAAGGATATTAGGATCATAGCGCGAGTCATCAGGATCTGTCCGTGGATCAATGAATTGCGGGTTCAAATCCCAAACCGTGGGAACGGATACTGGGCTAAAATCGTCAAGCTGCCACTCGGATACATTTCCCGCCATATCATATAGTCCATAATCATTGGCAAAGTAAGAACCTACGGGAGCACTGTAAGAAAAGCCGTCATCGTAGAAATTACCTCGCCCTGGTTTGAAGTTAGCTAGCATACAGCCTTTAGAGTTCCTCGTGTAAGGGTTTCCCCAGGGGTACTTGGCCATATCCCTTCCCCCTCTGGCGGCGTATTCCCACTCCGCTTCGTTGGGTAGCCTAAACGAAGGCATAGGAACTTCACCAATACTTCGCCGATAATCAGCCCAATAAGATGTCCTCCATTCACTAAAGTAGACCGCAGCCTCCCAATTCACACCAACTACCGGATAGTCGTCATATCCAGGGTGCCAGTAATAATAATCCATCACAGGATCTCCCATATGATGAGCGAAATCTTTGACCCACACGGTTGTATCTGGATAGTACTCTGTCATGATACGGTCTTCACCAAGAATACTAATTGAATCTTCTAACAAATGATCAATAAATTGGCGGTACTCATTATTAGTGATTTCAGTTTCATCCATGTAAAACTGTCCGATAGTAACCTGCTTATTAAAATTAATTTGGGTGGAAGCTGGATCTTCATCCGCCTGCCCCATATGAAACGTTCCTGCTGGAATAGGGACCATTCCGTAAGGTTGGACCATCGTCCAGCCTTCACGACCTGGTACACCGACTAATTCTCCCTGGTCGCCTCCGCCCCCTGCACCAAGACCTAACAGTCCGCAACCGCCAATCATGGCTGAGGATAGCATCAACAAGCCATAAGAGAACCTTCGAATAACTTTACGCATAACACTTTTTTCTTTAATCTTTAACTCAGCTAATAAGCTAAAGCCAACAAGAATCTTCACTTTTTAAAACCTGAAATATATAAAAAAAAATCAATTTAAA
>JBCCIX010000091.1:0-11922 GCA_039028075.1 Bacteroidota bacterium
GAAAGAAAAAAACACCCAGTGTGGTATAAAAAGACCACAGGAAGATGACAATGATCAATAGGCTGTAGTTGGTTGATATAGCCTCTGCTATTGCCATGTGCTCTTCACCTCTGAGAAATCCAAAAAGAACCAAGATCAGTAGTAAGAAAAGCCCGGCATTTTCAAAGTATAGCTGTCTACCCACGGACTTAGCTACTGTATGGATCATCTCTTTACTGCCGTATTATGCTCTAAAACCAAGGTGCTATCAAAGTCAAGTGGAATAGTTTCAACCTCCTGATGCGCTGACATCAAAAATGTACAGCCCTGGGACCCGTATTCTTTTATGACCTTGCAGAGCTGCTTTTTACCCGGCTTATCAATGGTAGTAAACGGTTCATCCAGCAATACTACTTTTGGGTTCCCCGTAAAACTTAGGACCAAAGCTGTTTTTTTAAGCATTCCGGAGGAATAAGTCGATACGGGTTGTGTCCAAAAAGCTGTAACTCCAAAGAGCTCGACTATGTTATCCAATACGGAATCGGGAGTATTTTTTGTTTTTCCTACAAAGCGTATAAGTTCTTTACCCGTCAGGAAGGAAGGAAAGTTGGGTTCAGCTTCGCAATAGTTCACATAGCTACGGTAGTTGATAGGGTTAGTTTTTAAGTTTATTCCATCGACAGTACAGCTTCCTTTAAAATGGATGATGCCTGAAATCGATTTAAAAAGTGTGGTTTTCCCTGAGCCATTGACCCCAGTCACCAGGTGCAAACCAGCATCAATTTTCAACTCCTCTATTGACAGGACTGTGCGGTTAGCATAGCTTTTTAAGTAGTTAGATAATGTTATCATGCCCCCTCTATTTGTGTCTAATAGTGCCAAATAGGTTCCATTTATTACAGAATGATTGGTGGGAGCTTTTTAAACATCAATTTTTTTGATTCAAATCAAGGCTTTCAAAATCGTTATTACGACCCGTAAAAAGTATAGGGAACATACCTGCTTGAGCCCCGAAATAGGGTTAATCCAAGTCCAACTCATGTTAAATCAATGTATAAATGATGGGTAAGGTGTGCACGCCCTCCGCCGGGCAAAGACCGGAATCTTGATGTAGGTGGAGGCACAAAAACTTCTAGATCAGTAGCTATCGCAGGGTTTTACGAGGAAGAAAAGCTGAAAAATGCTCAAACTAGCCATAGATATGGCGTTCAATTAACCCTACCGATATTGCTCCATAATGATCTTAAACCATTCTGTATAATTTGAAGGGTTCTCGGCAATATCTTGACGCAGTTTGGAGATCGGTACAAACCTCCAGTCTTCGGCTTCCTCTTCATTCAGTTCCGGAGACCCGTCAAAAACTGCGGTAAAAACATGATCATACTCGTGTTCAATGAGATTTTGATCAAGCTCTGCCCTATAAATGAATTTGTATTTGAAAATGGGGCTAAGGTCAATGCCCATTTCTTCAAATAGTCTTCTTTTGGCGGCTTCTTCGGTAGTTTCACCCATCCTTGGATGACTACAACAGGTGTTTGTCCACAGACCTCCCGAATGATATTTACTAGATGCCCTTTTCTGTAGCATGAGCTCACCAAAAGAATTAAACACCATTACGGAAAAAGCCCGGTGTAATAAACCTTTTTGGTGCGCCTCAAGCTTTTCCATAGTGCCTAGCACCTCATCTTTGTCATCTACAAGAACAACATGCTCCACCTTAAATAAGGTTTAATCGATGTTTCACATAAGAATAACAAAGAATTGAAAATTTCCTTTGATTAGGTATTCGAATACGTTCTGACAAAACGTGAGACGGTGGTGTCTTCTTTATTTTTTTAAACAGGTTATAGTAATAACGATAGGCTAAGTAAACACCAAATTTAGCGCTTTGAGGAAGGCGCTTAATACCTTCAAACCCCATTTTGAAATCCCTCTCAATGTCTTCTTCAATGGTGTTTTTGTTTTCGGCGTTGAATTCCGACATCTCTAGGCCTGGGAAATAAGTTCGGCCCATGTCCACATAGTCAGCCTCGAGATCCCTAAGAAAGTTAATTTTCTGGAAGGCGGACCCCAACTTCATAGCATAAGGCTTTAACTCATCGTATTCTGCCTGATCCCCTTTGCAGAAAACTTTTAAACACATCAAACCTACCACTTCCGCAGAGCCTAAAATATAAGTCTCAAACTTTTCCTGGTCATATTGTTGGTCTGATAGGTCCATTTCCATGCTGTAAAGAAATTGATCAATTAATTCATAATCAATACTATACGTATTTACAGCATACTGGAAACTATTAAGAATTGGATTTAAACTAATCCCTTCGTCGATGGACCTGTAGGTGTCTTCGGTGAATCTCTTTAAAAGATCCTCCTTATTGTAATCATGAAAAGTATCTACTATCTCATCGGCAAAACGCACAAAACCATATATCGCACAAATTGGGTCCCTTAACTCCTTCGACAAACATCTTATTCCTAAAGAGAAAGACGTACTGTAGTTGGTAGTGGCCAATCTGCTGCATTTGAGCGAGACTTTGTCGAAGAGTTCTTTCATTATTGGATTACTTTCATGATTTCCTGGGCTACTACCTGTCCGGAAATAAGCGAGGGTGGAACCCCGGGACCAGGGACGGTGAGTTGACCGGTATAAAATAAATTTTTAACTTTTTTGTTCTGCATGGATGGTTTTAATAACGCGGTTTGCCGTAAAGTGTTCGCAAGACCGTATGCATTACCTTTGTAGGCGTTGTAGTCATTTATAAAATCATTGTGCGCGTAACTACGTTTATATATTACATGTTCTTTTATCTTTTGACCCGTTAATCGTTCCATGCGGTCCATAACCATATCATAGTACTTTTCACGAGTAGATACGTCATCCTTAAGGTCAGGAGCAGTAGGAATAAGTACAAAAACATTTTCCATACCTTCAGGAGCTCCGCTGGGATCTGTTTTTGTGGTACAACATGTATAAAAAAGTGGTTTAGAAGGCCATTTAGGATCTTCATAGATCTCTTCGGCATGCTTTTCAAATGACTCATCAAAGAAAAGATTATGATGCTGAAGCCCCTTTAGTTTCTTATTCACACCAAGATAAAAAATAAGGCTTCCAGGGGCCATATCGCGCTTATCCCAATACGCCTCATCGTATTTTCTAAATTTTTTTGGCAGTAAGTCCTGCTCAACGTGATGATAATCAGCGCCTCCTACGATAAAATCAAAGGTTTGGACTTCACCATCAACCAATAAACCTTTGGCCTTGGTAGCGTTCATGTGAATCTCTTGAACCGGGGTGTCAAAGCTAAAGGTAACTCCCATTTCCCTAGCAAGTTTATACATGCCTTGTACAATCTCATTCATACCTCCTTTGGGATACCAGGTACCCAAAGCGATGTCTGCATAGTTCATGAGGCTATACAAGGCCGGGGTCTTGCTGGGCATTGCTCCTAAAAAAAGAACGGGGAATTCGAGAAGCTGTATGAGTTTGGGATGCTTAAAGTATTTTCGAATGTAGGAAGAAATGGATTTGAAAACATGCAGTTTGAAAACTCCTTTTATCAGCCTGGCATCTAGGAATTCTGAAAGCGAACGACCTGGCTTGTAGACTAAATCATTAATACCCACGTCGTATTTATATGCTGCTTCCTCGAGAAATTTTTTTAGTTGTTTACTACTACCTGGCTCCAAGGTATCGAACCAATCATAAAGCTCGTCTAATTTCGCTGGAATGTCAACAGGAACTCCGTCCGAGAAAAATACGCGGTAGGAGGGATCAAGACGAACAAGCTCGTAATAATCCGACACCTTTTTGCCAAATTTGTCGAAATACTGCTCGAATACATCGGGCATCCAATACCAACTGGGACCCATATCAAAAGTAAAATCCCCGGAGGAGAACTTTCTTGCTCTGCCACCGGGGGTGCTATTTTTTTCAAATACGGTTACAATACAACCTGCTTGAGCTAAACTACTCGCAGCGGATAAACCTGCAAACCCTGAACCAATTACTGCTATTCTTTTTGACATTACTTACGCTTACTGAGCATAAGCTACCAATTTTTTTTGTATTTCTTTTCTAGCGTGGAATATTCTATTTTTTACCGTTCCAATAGGTATAGCTAAATGCTCTGCTATCTCATGGTACTTGAAACCTTCAGTGTGCATTTGAAATGGGATTAACAAATCTTCTTTTATTTCATTTACACATTTCATAATGTCTTTATATTCATAATTACCATCGGGCGTATTGAACGTATGATTATCAGGCACATTTAAATAATACGACTCTTTCGTATCATCCAACGTTGTTTTAGCACGCTGATTTTTACGATAATTATTGATAAACGTGTTTCTCATAATGGTATACAACCATCCTTTGAGATTGGTATTCTGTTGAAACTTATCGCGGTAGGTTAACGCTTTCAAAATAGTATCTTGAATTAGATCTTCAGATTCCTCTTGGTCTTTCGTAAACCTTTTGGTGAATAACTCCAAGGTATCTGTTAGGGAAGCAATTTTGTGGTTGAATTCTATAGCAGTCATTTGTTTATCTTTTTGGTTCAAAGGTTAAACAAATATAGAATAAGAGGGCAATCGCGCCAACATTTTGTTTATTTTTTTTAAAAAAAGCTAAACAAAATGTTTAAACATCTATAAATCAACAATTTAGAAGGTTGTAAAATAACTATAATTAACCAATATTGGAGAAGGTATCCTTTAAAGCAGCAGCATCTTTAAAGAAGAAAAGGTTGCTATGTCCGCTAAAACCCTTTTCTAGAACCGGCCGACCGGTAATATAAATATTAATCGATTTGAATCGCTCATTTAATTCAGCTAAAAATTTATTCAACTGTTTTTGAGATGGACTGTAAGAAATGGAGGCCACCATATAATCGGGACGAAGCCTTTCAACACTTTTCTCTAAATCGGCCAGAGGAACGTACTGACCAAGATAATAAGTTTGAAAACCCATATTTTTTAGTAGGTAGTGAAAGAACAGCAAACCAATCTCATGCATTTCACTTTCAGGCAAGAAAAACACGACTTTCTTAGCATTTTCAGCGGGCTTCTTGGTTATGCCGTCTATTGCTACTACGATTTTTTGGCGAATTAGATTGGTTATAAAGTGCTCTTGAATAGGGCTAATGTGATTTGATAGCCACAAAACGCCTATTTTGGTAAGGAACGGATAAACTACCTCAAGCAACGTTCTTTCAAAACCTAACTTGAGTATGTAACCGGCTAATAACTTTTCAAATTTGGCTTCATCAAAATCAATCATACTCAAGGTGAGTTGATCGATATAAATTCCAGTATCTGTCTTTTCTTCAGAGAGTCGCTTAACACTTTCAACTAAATTATCTCTAGTTAATGATGCAATGCGCGATATTTTGAAACCATGATTGTTAAGTATAGAGACATTCAGGATCTTTTTCAGATCTTCATCCGAATAATAACGAATATTGGTATTTGTGCGAGCGGGCTCTATTATACTATGGCGCTTTTCCCAGATACGGATCGTGTGCGCTTTTATGCCTGACAACTTCTCTAATTCCTTGATCGAATAATTACCCATCTCTCCTATCTATAAAGGCTAAACAAGATCGTTTTGTTATTGTTTGCGACCTTTCGAAATATATTTTCATTATGCTTAAATATTTATTTATCAGATACTTATACGGATAAATAAAATGAAATGAATTCGCTCCAGTTTTTCTGGATGAAAAAGGTTCTGCTGGCTTCTAAGCTTATTTTTTGAATTCTATCCATGCTCTCGATATTATGCCGATATAAAGTAGAGGCTATCCATGGCTCTTTTAATCACAAGTTCAGTTCTCTTAATAATGGGTAAAGCGGAGGTAAGTTTGCGGGTCGGTCAAAGCGAAAAAGGATACGCCGGATCACGACTGGAGCTTTAGGCACGAATCAGCACTTAACTGAGATTAGTCGAATTGGTATTATTTTTTACGCCTAGGCGACCTAAAGAACTCAAGCCGTCCAGGGCTCCATTACATAGCTCTGTTTTCTATGTTTTATGTTTTTGGACATTGCTGACCGCATTGCATGGCCTCTAAGGGCGAAGGTTGTTTTTGGCTTCAAACAAATGTTTTCTTGGACGCTTAAAGACAGCCCTTCAGTACACGACGAAACATAGGTCATCCCGTATCCCGATGGTCTATATGGTCTATCGGGAGAGGGATCTTACTAAGTTTCATGCGCCTTATTTTAAAATTTTTCCTTCTGTTAGCTTAATAAGATGCTTCCCCTGATTTTCTAGATTAGCCTGAAGCTAAACAAAAGGATCGATTTCAACATATATCTTCCGAAGATATGATTTGAAACTTTTGTCGAGTACCGTGAGACAGCCTATGAGGCAACCACTTTAATTCGTGTAGGTATCTGTAAGGCCGTACTTTACAAAATCAATTTCTTTAACAAATTATATACTAATACTTCAAAATTATCTGCTATATTAGTTTAACAAAATATACACAAATGCCGAAAATGTATTTAGGGGAATTCGAGGAGCTAATGCTGACTATGGTAGGTATTCTCAAAGAGGAAGCTTATGGAAATTCCATTGTATTTGAAGTAGAAGCTCAATTAGGCAGGAAACTGAACTTAAGCGCAGTTCACGTAACACTCTATCGATTGGAGGATAAGGGATTAGTAAAATCATATATGGGTGGTGTCACTAAGGAAAGGGGAGGCCGAAGAAAGCGATATTTTGAACTGACCAGTGCGGGTTTGGCGGTACTGCAATCGCTCCAGGAACAACGGCTAAAACTATGGAAAATGATACCCGAACTTAAGATTGCTGGATTATGAGTACTCTGCCACCCCAGCGCATCACTAGGGTACTTGAATGGGTTTGTCCCGATTACCTTTTTGAAGGTATTCTGGCGGATTTGGAAGAACAGTACTATTGTGATTTAGAGTGTCTCGGGGAAAAAGCTGCTCGCAGACGCTATTTCTGGGCGGCGTTGCAATTTATCAGGCCCGGGATCCTACTCAGGAACAAATCAAATTTCAAAATAATAACAACAACTATGTTTTCTAATCATCTTAAAGTAGGAGTTCGGAGTTTGCTCAGGAGCAAATTGTACTCATTTATCAACGCGTTTGGTCTTAGCATCGCTATTGCATTTGGCGTGCTTATTTATCTTTTCATTCAAGATGAACGCAGTTTTGATCAAATGCATGACCATAAAGACCGCATATATCGTGTGCATACCGTGCGTCAAGATTATGAGGACATTGGGGATGGAAGGGGAATAAGAATGTCCGCCTACTTGCAAACAGGCTTGGCACCAACACTAAAGAGTGAATTGCCCGAGGTAGTAGCCTCAACTGGCATTAATTCAGGAGTCAGTGCCATTTTCAGTATAAACGAAAAGACGTTTAAGGAGCAGGTTACCTACGTCCATCAGGACTTTTTTCAAATGTTCGACTTCAAAGCAGTTAGTGGTGATAGGGCACAGTTTTTAAAGGATAAATCTGAAATAGTGCTCAGCGCCAGCACGGTTGAAAAGTATTTTGGGGAACAAGACGCATTGGGTAAAAGCATTGAACTCAGCATTTACAATGTAAAAAAGCTTTATACTATAGTGGGAATTATAGAAGATGCACCCAAAAATTCTAGCGTGGATTATCACGCTGGCCTGATACGGGCGGAAACCAGGGAGTATTATGAGGTTAGCCTGGATCGATGGACGAATTGGAATACCCCAACCTTTGTTATGTTGGAAAGTGCTTCTCAATTTGAACAATTCCAAAATTCCTTATCTGATATCTACGATCGATTTGTACAGGTTGAGATAGATAAATGGGTGGAGGAATCAGGCTACGCTCCTACGGGAGAAAGCCATTATGCTGCTTTGAACCTTCTTGATATTCATTTATATCCCGATGTTTCATGGAATCGGGTAAGCGATCCTAAATACAGCCTGGTTTTATCAGGAATCGCCATTTTGATACTACTTATCGCTTGTATCAATTATATCGCACTTTCTATGACCAGTTCTGCGGGTAAGCGCTTGGAAGTGGGTATTCGCAAAGCCGTAGGCGGGGGACGTAAACATCTGATTGGTCAGTTCATGACAGAGTCTGTATTGTTGGCGGTAACGGCCATGGTACTCTCAGTCGGACTAATTATCTTCTTTTTGCCGTACTTTAATGAATTTACTAATAAGTCGATCCTGATAACGGATCACTTGGTAACGGTCATGTTGGTGCTTTTTGGGTTGTCAATTGCGCTTGGGGTGTTGGCAGGCTCTTACCCGTCCTTTGTTTTATCCGGTTTCAAACCTATTGTAATGCTCCGCTCCAGAAGTTCTACCAAAGTCAAAACCTCAGTTACCCGTCCGCTGGTAATACTTCAGTTTGCCATCTCCGCTTTTCTTATTATCTGTTCGGTGGTCATGCTACGGCAGATGGAGTATATCACCACCAAGGATTTGGGATATAATAAGAATCAAGTATTGGTAATTCCCACGTATACCGGTTGGAGTGACGAGGGAGAACAATTGGTCAATCGTTTCAAAAACGGCGTTTCGGATAATCCTCATATCCTAAGTATTAGTGGCACAAGTAATTCTTTTAATCAGGGGTGGTCGAGAAACGGATATCGCATTGATGGTAAGGTGCATCAGGCCTACAACTACAGGGTAGATCCTGACTACATTAAAACGTTAGGCATTCGATTGAAAGAAGGACGTGATTTTGACCCCGATAATATTTCAGATCGTACAAATACACTAATTGTTAATGCGGCCTTGGTCGAAGACATGGGCTGGGAAGACCCACTCAATGAACATCTCGACTGGCAGGAGGACAGTCTCGGCCTGGGTTGGAGAATAATCGGAGTTGCTGAAAATTACCATTTCAAGTCTTTGGAAGAGAATATAGAGCCTTTGCTTATTCACCTGGATACCGCTTCAGGAAAGATAACCACGATGTTAGTAAAAATAGAAGCTGAAAATGTCCCGGAGACCATAGACTATCTGCAGGCTCAATGGAAAGAATTAGCCGGTGATAAGCCGTTTGACTATAGTTTTCTAGATGAGGACGTGGCGCGTCAGTACGAGTCTTACGAAAAATGGAGTAGCATCATGTGGCTCTCTACATTATTCGCCATACTTATCGCGTGTTTGGGCTTATTTGGATTGTCGGGTATAAATACATTGAACCGCACAAAAGAAATCGGGATTAGAAAAGCGCTGGGAGCAGAGCTAAAAGATATCTTGATAATGATGAATAAACCCTTCGTGATTATGGCTGTAATTTCATTTGTACTCGCTATTCCAGGTGCCTATTGGGCAATGCATGAATGGCTGAGCGATTTTCAATACGGCATTCCTTTGGGGTGGCCGCTGTTTGTAATTTCCATGCTTACGGCACTTTTTCTGGCTTTAGCCACGGTGAGTTACCACTCCATAAAAGCAGGACTACTGAACCCTGCCGATACGTTGAAATATGAATAAGGTAACAGATGCTGTTTGAAAGGCAGAAAACCAAAAATCAAGTGATTATTACGAAGGAAGAATCTCACTAAGCTTTTCAAGTAGTCACTTAAGCTTAGTAAGATCCTTCGCACACTCAAGATGAATTACTTTTAAGACAGCCCCTTCATTTGGGGTCTAGGATTAAATCAATACGCTCAACAGCATCCTCTAAATGATACTTAGACATAGGATCCGAGGTTCTTGCTAAACCCGATCGGATCTGTCCTTTTAATGTTTTTAACTCGGCACGAACGAGAGGTCTGATATCGGATTGACTAACGTCAACCGAAGTATTACCAAAACTTCTGCCTTGTTCCTCAGTCATGAAGTGCTCCATCCTTTCGAGGTAAGCTCGCTGAAGATTTCGTCGGTACGTATCTATTTTTTGACCTCTTCTGAGCTCAGACCATAAACCGGTCCTTAAATCACGCATCATTTCAATAGGCGTATAGGTATTATCACCCAATTTAGCTTCGGCTGCTATTAATCTTGCCAGTCTTCCCTCGTCCAAAACCTGATTCAACGCCCTAACTTGGGACCTTCTAATCGTTTCTACGATCCCCGCGCCATCAATTCTATCTAAAACCTCTTTTTCGAACATCCAGGAGGGTGTTGTAAAGGCCTCTCTCTGCAAATATTGCATGGCTTCTTTTTGAACAACTTTGGGTACAAATTCATACACTGCACCGTCCTGATCATACGTTTTATGCGTCTCGTAAATACCACCGATATTAGACTTCACGTGCCCATTGTACCGGTTCCATTGGCCCAGAACCTGCCCGAATAATTCCTGTAAATCGTCATAATTTTTTCCTTCGTCGGTGGTCCATGTCACCAGATTGGGAATAATCCGTTTTAAGTTAGCTACACCGTATGCACTGGCTTTCATAGCATCGTCTCCTAAATCTTCGGTTTGTGCCCTTGGATCGATCGGATTGAAGGTCTGACGACCATACCAATGTTTTTGATCATCAGCCCGTTCTTTTATCCAGGTGTGCAGTGTACTGCTTTCATCCTCCGGTGATTGTGCATCTAACAGAGGCGTATATCCCCATTTAACGGCCCACTTGTCGTAGGCTCCAATTTCAGGAAACAAAGCGGCACCATCTCCGGGCTGAGCGACGTAATTGAAGCGAGCATAGTCCATGATGGAGGGAGCGGTACCCATCTTTTGGGTAAACGCTTTAGAGCGTAGGGAATCCACCGGATAAGAATGGCTGGCCCCCATATTGTGCGGGAATCCCAAGGTGTGGCCTACTTCGTGAGCGGATACAAAGCGGATCAATCTGCCCATCACTTCGTCCTTGAATTTGACTCCGCGTGCCTCCTCATTTACCGCTGCGGTTTGAACGAAGAACCAGTTTCGCAGCAGGTTCATTACATTATGGTACCAGATAATGTCACTTTCAATGATCTCTCCCGATCGAGGGTCGTGCACGTGCGGTCCCTGCGCGTTTTGGATAGGGTTTGCCGTGTATCTGATCACAGAATAACGCACGTCTTCCGGGCTCCAATCAGGATCTTCCTCTTTGGAAGGAGGATCTTTGGCTATAATAGCGTTTTTGAAACCTGCTTCCTCGAACGCTGCCTGCCAATCGTCTACTCCTTGCTTTATATATTTCCTCCATTTTTCGGGAGTCGCCGGGTCCACGTAATACACTATGGGCTTAACGGGTTCTACCAATTCACCTCTTTTGAACGCTTCCACGTCCGAAGGTTCAAGTCGCCATCTTGTAATATACCTGCGCCTCGTGGCTTTTTGTTCGTCCAATCCATAATCAATTTGGGAAACACTAAAGAATCCTACTCTTCTATCATACATTCGCGGCATCATGGGTTCTTTAGGTAGCAATACCATGGATTGATTCATTTCAATGGAGAGTGTTCCTGTATTTTGGTTTGAGGGGAGCTTGTTGGCATTATACGTAAGTACGTGTCGCACTTCGGTGTTGAGTGGGAAGCTTTTGGACCACATGATCAGACTACGCTTTTTATCCAGGCCTCTAACTCCAAAACTTTTCCTTTGTGAATCACGCAAAGGTCCGATCATAGGGACATCGGTCGCGAACAGATCGTTTACCTGAATAACATAACTCGAAGAGTCCTTTCCAAACGCTTTGAGACCGAAGCTCATCACTATAGGTTCGAAATTGTTATTTCTTACCGACTCATAAATGGGTTTATCTTCACTGGCCACGCTATTATGCGAGACATATCTAAGCAATAGATTGTTATCTTTCTTTTGCCAGCGCCATACTTGTTGACCCCGGGCCTTCATACCGGCACCGCCAAAATTAAATCCATCAACGGTGCCGCTAATACGACTGACCACAAGGATTTCCCTACCCAAAAGAGAATCAGCGATTTCAAAATAGTATTTGTCATTTACCTTATGCACTGTAAAAAGTCCATCGTCAGAAACAGCGTCTTTGGTGATTAC
>JBCCIX010000092.1:0-11832 GCA_039028075.1 Bacteroidota bacterium
AGATTTTTTGATTCAAGGTATTTAATCAGTTCTTCAGGGAAATCGGTACAAATAGCATTAAATCCTTTAGTAACGATCCACCCCCACCCCTCTTCAGGGTTTTCTAGTGAAACGCTATCCGTATGTCCTGCACAGTATTTTGCCGTTTGCGTTGTGGCCATGGCAATAGATGAATTGGTAATCAATCTTACCGAAGACAGGAGCATCTCATTCTCAGTTTCGAAAGAAAAAAGATAATACTCCGGATACATCCCATTAGTTCTGTAAGACTCTATTTGACTATTGATTGTATCTATTGGCAGAATTAGGGGTATATAATTTATTTCCCCATAAAGCATAGGATAATCAATTTTAAATTGATCCCCAGATACAAAGCCTAAAAAATGGGTTTGTTCTAGAGCATTATTGCTTTTTAATACCTCATAGGCCTGTGGAATATACTCATATCCTTTATCTATAAACACTTCCACTTTCCCGCTAATCAACGAGATAAGCTCTTTAAAAGTGGGTATTTTCTCTTCTGAAACTGATCCATCGTAATTCTTTAAATTGAGATCACGTAGAGAATCATAGGTCCATTGTGAAATGCTACCGCTGCCAGTGGTGGTTCTGTCTAAGGTCTTATCATGCATTAAGACGAGTATGCTATCTTTTGTCATCGCCAAATCCACTTCGATCATGTCAACGCCAAGATGTATACAATTACGTACGCCGAGTAGTGAATTTTCAGGAGCATTTCTCCAATCAGCACGATGTGCTACCACTTTTACGTAAGATGCGTTAGAAACTTCATCAGCTCTTTTTTCTTGACTACAAAACGCTAACAAGGGTATGATCCAAAAAAGATATCTTGCCATAAAGGAAAACAGATCAAACCCCTCAGAATGAATATCCTGAGGGGGTGCTGTTAAACGATTATTGATAAAAGTGCTGCGCTGTATTATTATCACCTCCAATGCGAGAGGCCGCCTGGTTGTAATTCGCGCTATTCAACGACTGCTCCGATAAGGGATACAAGAACCTCGTGGGCACTACATCTGAGGTTACATTCGCTGGGCCGGGTACAAGAGTGGGGAAACCAGTTCTCTTGAATTCTCCCCAGGACTCTATCGAAGCGGTGTTATAGAAAGAAACCCATTTTTGTGTCATCAGTCTTTCCAGGGTTCCATTCCATTCTGCTTCGGCCTGCGTAAAATATCCGGCCGGTAGTGTCAAACCCCAAAAAGACATGTTGGCGGTAACTCCTGTTTCATAGTATGATTGAGCATCATCTGATGTCCAGCCGTTAAGCGCAGCTTCAGCCCTAATAAAGGCTACTTCAGAAAAAGACATGAAGGTGAAATCTTTCAACCCGGGGTTATCAAAAAACAGATCCAATCTGCTGGCGGATACATCGTCTCGCTGATTTGACGGGTCGATTATGCCACTTTCAATCCCGACATGAGGCCCATCGGGGTCGTTAGTCGGCTTTCTGGCAAAGAAATCCAACCGAGGGTCACCAACGGACTGTAAATAATCCACATAAGCCTCGTTGAAAACAGTAAGGTCAGCTAATGAGGTAAGGTTCAAAATACCCGGAATGCTTGGGGACACACCCGTATAGTCATATACCGCATTGTCAGAGGCATCTTCAAATATTGGAAAATTAGTGGGATCGCTAATTATGGTCGCTATTTCAGTGTCAGCATTGATAGATGATACATTCGAAAGACGCAGCAGGTATCTTAAACGTAAGGAGTTTGCTAGCTTTTGCCATTTTACTACATCCCCATTGTAAAGCACATCTCCATCTTGAACAAAAGTGGGTGAGGCCGCAAATATTGTATTGGCCTGATCCAACAAGCTTAGGACTTCAGTGTAAATCGATTGTTGATCATCATAAGTCGATTGAACATTGCCTTCCAACCCTAAACCTGCCTCCGAAAAAGGAGCATCAATCCAAAGTTCGGTAAGAGTGGCCCCTACATATGCCCTTAGTACCAGCGACGCCCCAAGATAAGCTTCCAGCCCTTCTTCCCTGGAGCCTTCTTCCATAAGCTGTACATTCCCAAGTGCGAGGTAAAGCTCATCCCAAACACCATTGGTGGCGCCTGGTGTAAAATCATAGATGTTAAAGTTTACAAAGTCCGAAACCGTGTGGTATTGCATCACCTGATCGGTGAACCTCCATGCCGACGTGGTTAGGGCTTCGGCCGTTGTGAAAACTACGCTAGGCAAAACCAACCCTGGTCTTGACTCCGTAGGAAGATTATCATTTTCATTTAACTCCTCAAGCTCGTTATCACAAGCTGAGGTGGCTATTAAAAGTAATAGTACTAAAACTTTATAATTAAAATATTTCATGGTCATCCAGTTTTGAGAGATTAGAATTCAATTCTTACATTAAAACCCATGGTCCTTGTCCCTGGCAGCTGGGCGGTTTCTATGCCCGGCACTATGGTATTTCCTCCATTATGCGTAGCTATTTCAGGGTCAAAGTGCCTTAAAGCGTCTGATTTAGCCCAAATGGCCAGGTTTCTACCGAAAACTGAAATACTTGCTTTGTTTATAAAGGAGACGGATTTTAACCAATCAGAAATGTCTATGCCTAATGAGGCCTCCCTTACTTTAAAGTAGGTGCCGTCAAACACATTAGTCTCAGCATTTCTCCTACCATAAAAGCCGTCAAAATAGAAAGTCTGCGCATCTACCGCAACATCATTGGGACGAAAGGTACCGTCGCTGTTGGCTATTACGCCATCACCTGTTATTTCACCCCCCCTGTTCACGGTAGATTCAGTATTTACCCCTGTGACATACATCACGGAGTTAGTCCCTGAGTACACATCGCCGCCACTCCTGTAATCCAACAACACGGAAAGGTTAAATCGCTTATATGAAAAACTATTTCGCAAGCCGGCCGTCCAATCCGGGTTGATATTACCCACCTTTCCTACTTCTTGTGCCAACACCGGCAGACCGTTATTAAAGACGATTTCGTTGTCTGGACTTCGCTCGAAAACCGGACCGTAAATATCTCCATACATACCTCCCGGTCTTGCTTCTACGGTAAACGTACCCGAACTCACACCACCGTCTACCAAAATAAATGATTCTATGCCAGGGGCTAGTTCCACAATCTCGCTTCTATTTCGTGCATAGTTAAGCACCACATCCCATGTGAACGCTCCAATCCTTAATGGAGTCGCATTGACTAAAAGTTCAATGCCATTGTTCCTTATTTCTCCTGCATTGATAAGCCTATTTGAAAACCCAGAGGTTGTAGAAACCGGCGCTTGTAAGATCTGATCTTTACTTATGTTATTGTAATAGTTAAATTCAAAGCCTAAGCGGTTTTGGAACAAGTTCAATTCAGTACCAATTTCAAAAGAATTAGTGCGCTCAGGCTTCAAGTCGTTGTTGGCAATGAGCGCTTGATTTTCCACAGATCCAGGTAAAGTACCGTAAGCAAATGATTGCTGAATCAAAAAAGGATCCGTATCACTACCTACCTGGGCCCAGGACGATCGGATTTTGACCTGATCGAATAAATCTGGCAATGTCATCAGTTCGGAAAGTATTACGCTTGCTCCGAACGATGGATAGAAGTAAGAGTTGTTATCTACAGGTAAAGTGCTGGACCAATCATTTCTACCGGCCACCGTTAGGAAAATAGCTTCTTGTATTCCAAACTGGGCCGTTGCATACAAGCTATTCACTTGCTTTTCAAATACGGTTTCTTCCAGGCGTGGAATATCACCGATATTACCAGCATTGTAAACATCGGGTACCGTCAATTGACGGCTTTCTAACTCCAGAGAATTGCCATTCTGAAGTAAGACATTTCCGCCTATAGACACATCTAGTGTATTCCCCGTGCCACTAAGGTCAGTGAAGTAAGTAGCTAAGAAATCGAAGTTGCTTTCCTGAAAGTTGATATTCTGCTCGCGATACATGCCATTTCTGAACTGAGCGGCACCACGAGGACGTCTGGAAACCCTTCTGTCATTATAATAATCGGTGCCCGCTCTCACAAAAACCCGTAGGTTGTCAGTAACCTGATAGCTTAACTTGGCATTCCCAAAAATTCGGTTTTTATCAAACCCATTAAGGTTCTCGTTAACAATCAACCAAGGATTATCGGCCGTAAAGAAAGTAACGTGGTTCTGCTGTATAAACTCTTGTCCAGGAACCCAGTAATCCTTAACCCAATCTATAGAAGCATTTCGAGGCCAGAAAATACCAGCGTAACCTATACTCTGCCCGCCGTATCCAATGACCGGAAGATTATCGCTATCCGTTTTAATATAATTAGCCACTACATCTACCTGAAGATCGTTAAAGAGCTTGTACCCGCTTCTAACAGAGAAAGCTTTCTTTTCAAAGTCTGTATTCGGGATAATTCCGGTTTTTTCCTGGTGTGTGTAAGAGACTCTTAGATGACCCAATTCATTAGAAGATGAAATGGCTATGCTATTGTTACTACTTATTCCGGTTTCAAAGAAATCATCTACGAAAGTATTTTCTGCATAAGGCAAAAGAGGTTCCGCATCCGGCATATTGGGCGAGCCCATGATGGGTTCTTGCACTGATCCATCCAGACGCGGTCCATAACTAAGACCAAGTCCGTTGATGTAGTTTCCACCCAGACCCGCTCCGAACTCGTTTTGAAAATCCCAGCTTCTTGACACCGTTTCAAACGTCCAGCCCGAATTGACCACAATACTAAAACTATCGCCCTTGCCGGATTTGGTAGTGATAACGATAGCGCCATTAGCCGCTCGTGATCCGTAAAGGGCGGCGGCTGTCGCTCCTTTGAGTACATTCACTGATTCTACGTCGTCCGGGTTGATTCCTGTGAAACCATTACCGTAATCCGTTGGAATATCATCTTGTTGGTTAGAGGCCCCAACGCCATCGAAATTGCTGGATACAGGCACCCCATCTACTATGATTAAAGGTTGATTCTTATTGAAATTCAATGAGGTTTCGCCCCTCAATATGATTCGGGATGAAGACACAAGGCCACCCGTACTTAGCTGATTGATCTGAAGGCCTGGAACCCTGGCACTGAGTTGCGAACCTAAATCACCATTTCTTGATTGATTAAATTCCTGATTATCCAAATTTTGGGCGGCATAAGCCAGGGTAGTTTTATCCTTTTCCAGGCCAAGTGCGGTCACGACTATTTCATCCAGCGAGGAAACATCCGCTTCAAGACGAATTTCAAAATTAGTTCGATTACCGATAAGTATTTCTTGGGTTTTAAAACCAACAAAGGAAATTACCAACGCGGTGGCATCATCGGGAACAGATAGAATAAAATTACCGTCAACATCCGTAATGGCACCAACAGAAGTTCCCTTTACTAATACAGAAGCACCGGGAAGCGGCTCACCGGTTTCACTATCTTTTATCTGTCCCTGAAGGGTCTTATCATATATTTCTACTTGAACCGATTCTTTTACATTGCCATCAGAGGTGAGGGAAACAGCGATTAACTCATTAACCTGACGAAATTTTAAGTTAGTCTGTGTACTGATAGACCTGAGCACATCACCCAACATAGTTTCGTTTACCGTAACCGTGGGTTTATTACTAAGCACTTTTTTGTCGTAAGCCAGTTTGTAATCAGTTTGGGTACTGATCCTTTCAAAAAGTAGCTCGACAGGGACGTTGGCTTGCGAAACTTCGAAGTTTACGTCGAATACACTTTTGACCTTTTGGCCATTCGAAACATGAGCAAAAGAAAGGTTGCAGAAGAGTATAACTGCAAGTAACTGTCCCAGACTAAGTTTCATAAAATGAATGAATAGATTGTATGTTTTGGATTTCATTAGTTTAGGGTTAACCTCAAAAACTCGAATAGGATCAAGCAATCATTTATTTCTATTCTCTATTTTTGAGATGATTTGAAGTAATACAAATTGTTATCCCGGGTTTTCAGTAAGTGACCAAACCGGCTGAAACTCGGGATTTCTTTATAAGGTGGGTTATGATATAGGCATAGGCTATTTGGGTTTAAGGATTAAATTCAATAATTACGGTATCGTTCTCGATCTTAAATTCAAAACCTTCTGAAAACCCAATGGTGTTGAGTACTAACTCAAGCGATAGGTTATCAAACTCCCCGGAGTAGCTCCAGATGTTTTTAGGCTGATTGCTGAAATCAAAACTGACTCCATACCACGCGGCTAATTGTTCAAAGACCTCATCGACTGAAGCATCCTTTAAATAAAGAATGCCCTCTTTCCAGGCAACTATCTCCTTTTGATCAAAGGAGGAAATCTGAAAACCATTGGTATAGGTGGTTAACTGGCCTGGTTCTATTTTTTGTAATTCATTGGTTTCGGTGTTTCTAACTTCCACGCTACCGGAAACCAAGGCCACCGAAATGAGCATAGCATCTCGGGCATTTACATTAAAAGAGGTTCCCAACACTTTTGTTTCCAAACTTCCAGTTGATATAATGAAGGGTTTATTTTGATCTTCCGCTATCTCAAAGAAAGCTTCGCCCTCTAGTGTGAGCCTTCTCTCACCCTCAGCAAAGGTTTCAGGGTAAACAATGCTACTCCCGGAGTTCATTTTTACCGTGGACCCATCATGTAATGTCAAGGTTCTTTTCTGTCCGCGTTCAGTTACGACTGTAACCATCTCCGGAGCCGTCTCTTTCGGTTGGGTTACATAATACGTAAGACCCACTCCGAAGACGATGAGTATCGAGGCCGCCACTCTGAGCCAAACTCCCAGGTTGATCATTTTTTTCTTAGACTGAACAGTGTTTTCAACACCCATCCAAATCCGTTCACCCACCTCTTTGGTCGGTGGCTTAATGTGGTGTTGTTGATAATGCAGAAACTGATCAAAAGCGTTTAGTTCGTTATCAGTAGCGTCTTGGTTTACAATGGACCTTAACGTCTCTTTTAAAGATTTCTTTGTCATACAGTTACTTAGTGCACATCTGAAACAGCGAACACCTACGCCGACCCTCAAGAAAGAGTAAAATTAATACTGAGTTAACAGTACGATAAAGATGAGATAAGCCAGTTCATCCCGTGTAGCGTCATCATCGCGTAGATTTTTTAGCGCTTTATTGATCTGGTTTTCAACGGTGCTGGTGGATATATTTAATTTTTGGGCAATTTCCTTATTTGACAATTGCTCAAAACGGCTGAGTTCAAACACCTCCTTGCATCGATCCGGTAATTCATCGATTTTACCACGAATAAAATCAACGAGGTCTTTGAATTCCAAGGATAACTCCAAATTCGCTTTGTCCTGTATTGCCTCAAATAATTCTTGATGGTTACGTTGAAGCGGGCGCTTACTTAGCTTTTTGGCCACATTATATCTTACGGCAGTATATAAATATCCTCCGAGATTATCGATGACTAGGGTAGACCTTCTATTCCAAAAAGAAATAAAAAGCTCTTGAACTACATCTTCCGCATCCGCTTCATTTCGTAGCACATTGTTGGCAATAACATAGAGCTTACTCCAATATCTTTCATAAAGTAACTTGAAGTGGCGACTACTGCTATTTTTTATTTCCCTTACTAGTATTTCTTCGCTTACAAACCCCATGCTCAACAAAGTAAATAAAGAATTAAGTGAAACATGTTACGCTTAAGTTAATTCAACTTCTACCTTATGAAGGTCCATTGAAAAAAGTTTTAATCGAAATAGGTAATAGTTTCTTAACATGAATAAATAGGTGCAGCTAACCTGGAGGTGGCACTATGTAGTTGAAAAACAAATTCTAACTAAAACAAGAAACAAAATGAAAAACACTGATGAAGTCAAAAAGATACTGAGGGTTACCTCTGTCTGGCTGTTATCAATTTCAGCGGTGTATGGGCAATCACAAAATACCCAAGCCGCGGGTTGCGAAAAGGGCAAGTCAAAGCACTGTAAACTCGTTAGAGCATTAGATTCTCCACAACAGACCAGTAATGACGTTTTTATCACGGCCCATAGAGGACTCTGGGGAGACCTGCCAGAAACCACTATAGCATCAACAAGAGAGGCACAGCAGGAAGGCTGGAAAATAATAGAAGTAGATGTTATGCGGACAAAGGACGATGAGCTATTACTCATGCATGACCAGCAGATTAATAGAATGTCTGGACAAAAGACACGAGAGTATGCCAGTGGTTCAAGCCAAGATAAGCCTGGTAATGCTACCTGGGTGAGAAATTTAAACTATCATTCCAACACACAAAATGTACCAAATCGGCAAAACCAAAAGGGCACGCTAGGTGCATTAAAAAAAATGCCATTGAAAAATAAGTGGGGTACTAAACTCTCAGGAGACCACAATAAATTTAGAACCGCCTCAAATTTATTTCCTGAATTGAGACAATGGGACGGAGTACTGCTTGCCCTTGATATTAAGGATAAAAATCTTGAAGATTATAAATGGACTACCAGTCAATTATTGAAACTGGGAAAAGAGAAGGGGGTTTTAACTCGACTACTATTTAAACCAGGATCAGGAATAGCAGGTATTACATACGATGACTTATCAGATTATCTTAAGGATCAGGGAACTTACAGTGATTTTCAAAATAAGGTTACCGTAGCATTGATCGTACAGCCAGAGTCTTTTGGTAGTGGTAACGAATTCAAAAAGTATATGCAACCATGGATGGATAACTTACCGTCGCTAGCTCTGGTAGAAACTATTTACAAAAACGATAACGATTTTTTGCTCAAATCCTCTTCACAACTTGGTGGACAAAGCCCTGTGGATTGGATCAAAAGCTTTGGATATCGTACGGGTGTATTTTGGGATAATGCAACGGACTGCCGAGGAGTGACCGATGGGCGCGGTCATTGGTTTACACCAGATGATAAGAACTTTACAGATTACAGAGGCAGCATGGAGTGGCTACTGAATAAGAAACCAGGTATGATTGTTACAGACCGACCTGACGTTACCCGCTCTTTCTTACAATTATTCAACCAATATAACAGCCTAAGCTTTAAATAAAATGAAAAACAAACTACTATTATTCTTTGCTCTAAATCTCATTCTTGTTGTTGATTTACGAGCGCAACGTACCATACCACGAGAGCAAAAACATGATCTACCAGCAGGATTAAATTCAGATTACTGGACGGTAGAGGTCGATGATTCCGATCCGAAAGCAGGCTTTCTTTTTAGAGTTATATTTCGTTATGGATGGGCTACGAAGAATACCAAAGACTTAATTTGGATAAAACATCCAGGCAGTGACGCTGACCTAATGAAGTTTACGATTGTCAAAGGTGCATTGCAGATACAAACAAGTGTGAAAGTCGGTGGTTCTACAAAAGACTACGCTTGGACGAGTTGGCAACCTAAACTACTAAATGATCAGCTAAAAGGTCAATTGGTTACCATGGAAGTTGGCATCTCAGAAGGAAGTATAAAAGTCTTTATTTTCCGAGACGATGATTATAAAAGCTATGCGAGGTGTGAAACGAGTTTCACAGGTATAGGAGCTAAATATAGCAGTAAATTATCTGAAAGGATAGGTTCACTCAACAAACTTAGATTTAAATTTTATGCCCATAAACCCGATAATGACGTGAAGTCCGGGGTATTCCATCTTAACTTTCAGGCAGACCATAAGAAAAATGAAAAATCCTGCTATACCCTTAACTCCAATTGGGATAACAATGATGTAGCCAACGCACTATCGGGTTTAACCAAGTACAATAAAAAGAACTGCGCTGGACCCGGTGGAAGTCAAAAAAGAGTGTCAAGTGATGAAAATGAGGTAGATAACGATGACGCCTTGACCGCGGAAATAGAGCGATTGGATGCTTTGGATAATGTAATCATTTATCCTATACCTGCTCGAGATATACTCACGTTGGATTTCCCAGAAATGTGGTGGAATAGCGAGGTAGAGCTTTCATTGGTTACACTGGCCGGTAAGGTGCTTTTCAATGGGTATCGTTTTAGTCCGTCAGGTGGTCGGGAAGAGGTAGATGTGAGCCTCATAGAACCCGGTACTTATTTTTTAATCACGGAGAACAATGAACGGCGGGATGTGAAACGGGTGATTATTGAATAGATATTAACTTAACCTTGACAGGAAAAAGCGGTCTTTAGGATCGCTTTTTTTATACCCAAAGGGGGGTCTCAAAAGTCTTAATACCTATTCATTCTGAGGAGTCGAAGAATCTAATTTATGTAGTTAACAACTACTTTATAAAGTATGGGATTCTTCACTTTGTTCAGAATGACCCCTTTTTGAGGTACCCCCTTCTTTTGTCCAAGATAAAGCGGGTGATTATTGAATGATAGTTTTAAGTCGGTAGATTGCTCTTTTGTTATTTTATCGGTTCCAGTACTAGTCGTCAGACCACTTGGAGTGGTCTGACGACTTATTTTAAGAAAGGGATAATACAGGTAGTGCTATCTTTTAGTATCAAATATCTTGACGTTTTTTTGTCTTGTTTTGCTATGTCATGTCGCGACAAAGCGGAGGCACCTTTGCCATGCAGAAAATAGCCCAACTACATGGATTTGCAGAATGGTAAAGATACCTACGACCCGTCCGACCGGGTTCAGCCGGGCGGGCAGGACTTAAAAAAGTAGAAGAAGCACTGCTAAACCAGGAAGTCATTCTGGAACGCAGTGGAAGAATCTTTGCCGTAAAGAAAGTAAGATTCGCAGCAACTGTATAAATCGACTGCGTGGCAAAGATGCTTACAGCATGACTTAGGAACAGAGAGACCCCTAAATAAGAAAGTCATTATAAGGAACGGCATGGCTTTGCAGCACGGTAAGGATCTCCTCATTCCTCTAAAGGAGACGACTTAAAAAGTCGTCCTATTTTTCTTCAACTAATGACGCATAAAGCTGTTATATACCTTCAAAAGGCAGTAATTGATAAAGGCGTTAACCCAACGTTCACATAAGAACGGTAAATTATATCTCTCAATAGGCGTAATCTGGCTATTCCAAGTTTCAGGAATAGTAGGAATTAGCTTAGGTTACCAAGATTGGTTTATCACCAAAACCCCACTCAACTTGATCATAGCCATAAGTCTACTGGTCTGGAATTATCCTATTAAAACCATTCCGAAAGCGCTGGTTGTAGCGTCCTTCTTTGTAGCTGGTATGCTGGCTGAATGGATTGGCGTTCATTATGACTTTCTTTTCGGAGCTTACTATTATGGTAATAATCTCGGTGTAAAACTAGATGGTGTGCCGTTGATTATCGGTATCAACTGGGCCGTCCTCACGTTAATTACAGGAACTATCGCCCATCGCTTATCCAAAAGACTTACTATTAAGGTTATCATTGGTGCTTCTCTCATGGTATTTTTAGATTTTTTCCTGGAAGTATCTGCTCCGGAATTTGATTTTTGGCACTGGAGTGCTGGTCACGCTCCACTTCGGAATTTTATAAGCTGGTTCTTTTTAGCCATGGCCCTGCAATGGATACTGCAGAAGACCAAAACCATTGGCGAACTCACTTTTTCTATCCATCTTTATTTAGCTCAACTCGTCTTCTTTATCTATTTCTATGTCTACCACAAGTTATGATTTTGCCATTATAGGCGCAGGAGCAGCAGGTTTGAATCTTGCGCTTGCTATGGTAGAAAACCCATACTTTAAGGAGAAATCTATTCTTATTCTCGATCCGGACCAGAAAATCAAGAATGACAAAACCTGGTCATTTTGGGAGACCGGTGAGAATAAATTAGACCCGATAGTGGCAAAAAAATGGAATAAAGCTGTTTTCACCGATCGCAATGGAAAATCCGAACAGCTCGATGTAAGGCCGTACACTTACAAAATGATCCACGCCTTGGACTTCTACACTTACGCTAAAAAAACGCTTGCACAACACA
>JBCCIX010000093.1:0-11720 GCA_039028075.1 Bacteroidota bacterium
ACAACAAACCATGGTCAAAAACTTTATCAAAACTGCACTTCGCGGCCTGGCGAAGTACCCTCTTATTTCATTCATTACTATTTTTGGCTTATCCCTTGCCGTAGGCTGCTCTCTGGTCGTATTTATTTTCGTAGATTTTGCCTTCAGCCAGGATGATTTTCACGAAAACCGTGAAAACATCTTTTTGATCAAGAATGTAGTCAGCAGAGACGGTTCGGAGCAAGTTTGGGGGGATTCACCTGCTCCCATCGGCCCCATGATGAAACAGGATCTTCCTGAGGTCGCTGAAATGACCCGTATCGACAATAGGAATGTAATTCTGAAGTACGAAGACCAGGTATTCAAAGAGTTTGTGCGATTTGTAGACCCTCAATTTCTGGAAATGTTCAGCTTTGAAATCAAGCAGGGCAGGGCCGAGGATTTAAAAGACCCCTCCAAAATAATATTGAGTGCCTCCATGGCAGAAAAATATTTCGGCGAGGCAGATCCTATCGGTAAGCAGTTGGTCATGGTTTTGAATGAGAAAAAAGAATCCTTCGTAGTTGGCGGGGTAGCGGCTAAATTTCCTAAAACAGCCAGTTTTCGGTTCAACTTTTTAATCCATTATGATAAGATGTTCTCGTTTTACGAAGAGCAGGAGGCGAGTGACTGGACGGATTTTATTGCCGCCACATTTGTGCAACTGCACAATCCGGAGGATATAGATGCTGTAGCTTCCAAGATGGATAAATACGTTAAACTCCAAAATGCGGCAGATGAAGATTGGCCGGCTAAAGCCTATCCTTTTGAACCATTAACCACCTTGTCGCAAAATTCACATAAAATAAGAGGTGATATTTCCGGGGGCGATGATCCGGTGGCACGACTTATTCTTATTAGTATAGCCCTTTTTATGATTATACTCGCCTGCTTCAACTACATAAATATTTCAATCTCATCAGCCGCGAAGCGCCTTAAAGAAATAGGCGTGAGAAAGGTAATTGGAGGTACCAGACGCCAGTTGGTCTTTCAATTTATTGGAGAAAACCTTATCATCTGTATAATTGCGTTGGCGTTAGGTGGAGTTTGGGCACGCGCATTTTTCGGACCCTGGTTTGATTCACAATTCGATATTGGTCTGGAATTGGATTTCTATGAAAATATAAATGCCTGGATATTCCTTATCGGGCTCCTCTTTATCACAGGTTTCGGCTCAGGATCTTACCCTGCCTTTTATATCTCTTCGTTTAAGCCGGTTAACATTTTCAGAGGAAGTCACACCTTCAGCAAGAAAAATCGATTCACCAGAATACTCCTTACCTTCCAGTTTATTCTTTCCATTATTACTATCGTTTTTGGGATTGCATTTACTCAAAATGCACAGTATCAGCGTGAACTGGACTGGGGCTACAACCAGGATCAGACATTAGTCATACCGTTGGAAGAAGGGGTAAATCATGAGGTCATCAAAAACGAATTGGCCATGCAGCCGGGTATTATCAGCATAGCAACCTCTGCAAGTCACGTGGGTAGATCGGTAGGACTTAGTGTAATTGACGTCGATGACCACAAATACGAAGTACGCAGAATGAGCGTTGGCTATAATTATCTCGAAACGATAGGTATACGATTGAAAGAGGGTAGATTTTTTGAGCGTCAGAGGATTACCGATCAAGACGAAAGCGTTCTAATTAATGAGACTTTCGCCCGTGACTTTGGCTGGGAAAATCCTTTAGAAGCTTCTTTTGAACTCGATAGTACTACCTATAACGTTATTGGCGTTGTAGAAGACTTCCATTACTTTGATTTTGACGATAAAATAGAACCTGCCTTTTTCAGGATGTCTAAGGATGAAAACACAAACTTTATATCCGCCAGAATCGAAAAAGGAAACATTTCCAAAACTGAAGCTTTTGCGCAAGAAATTTGGAAAAAGCACGTCCCGGACCTCCCCTATAATGGTTTTTTTCAAAATGAAGTCTTTGACAGTCACTTCGAACAGCTAAAAGGTCATGCCAGAATTATGGGCTTTACGGCTACGTTGGCCATTATACTCTCTTGTATGGGGCTGTTCGGACTCGTTTCCCTTAACGTAACGGCCAGAATGAAAGAGTTTAGTATTCGAAAAGTACTAGGTGCCGGCGTAGGCTCAATTTTTCAAGGGGTAAACCGTCAATATATCTGGATATTGGCTATAGCCTGTATCCTTGGCTTACCTCTCGCCTATGTGCTGGTAGACAGCCTCTTTGACGAAGTGTATGAATATCACATGCCACTTACATTTGTGCCCTTTTTGATGGCTGCCATGTCTTTATTTGCCGTGGCAATCGTCACCGTATCCAGTCAGATCTATAAAGTCATAGTTTCTAACCCGGTAGATGCTTTAAGGCAAGAATAGGGTGTCATATAAGGAAACCTCTACAACCAAGTTCACGAATTTGAGGCAGCTATTTTTCTCAGGGAGGCATCAAAAAACAGAATTTAACAGGGTTAACGAAATATCGAAAAAAAAGATCATCTCAAAAATTAGAGGTAGTTAATGGATCATAATTGGTAGCTTTATTCATGGAATGGAGAAGCTCAAAATATATGGTGTAATCCTATTTTATTGGATTCTGGTTATGAATATTATGGGTTATTTTGCCCTTATTAATGTAACCGGGTTCATACAAATAACCGACCTGAACCTGGAAGCACTGAAAAATCCGATAGCCGATTATTGGGTGTCTCCGAATCAGCTTTTAGAAACTACTTTATTCGCTCTGTTTTTCGGAATCCTTTTCATCCTGGTAAATGAATTATCTACACGTCTTGGTATTGAGAAGCTAAGTTTCAGCTATATTATCGTAATCAAGAGTTTAATTTATTTGCTGGGCTTTGTGATCACCTGCTTTCTGGTCTTCTCAACATTAACGATAATTGGCACCCTTCCTGAAGGCGCATGGCAAATGGCTATCCAATCGGGATATTTTTTTCAATTAGCTATCCTGGGTTTTATATTTCTAATGTCTCAGTCTATTGTTCTTAACTTTATCCTTCAAACTATTACAAAATTTGGCTACAAAAATCTCAGCAACTTTCTTTTGGGTAAGTATCACAATCCGGTTATTGAAGAACGTATCTTCCTTTTTATGGATCTGAAATCATCCACAGCTTATGCCGAGACCTTAGGAAATATTAAATACTCAAAACTGATCAAGGACTGTGTCAATGATATCAATAATTTGGTAGACAGCTACAAGGCTGAAATTTATCAATACGTTGGTGATGAGGTCGTATTAACATGGGAATCCAAAGGTGAATGGGACGTAATCGCGGGTATCGATATTTTCTATGCCTTCAAAAAACGACTTGAAGGCCGGTCTGACCACTACCTCAAAAAATACGGTGTTATTCCGCAGTTTAAGGCGGGCCTACATGGAGGCAAAGTTACGGTAGCCGAAATCGGAAATATTAAGCGAGATATCGCTTATCATGGCGACGTACTCAATACGGCTTCAAGGATCGAATCCATCTGTAATCAATACAAAGAACGGTTGCTTGTGTCAGGCTGGTTACTTAAGAAAGCATCACATCTCAATGGGTATTCCTCCAAAGAAATAGGAATTGTACAACTCAAAGGAAAGCAAAGGAAAATTGATGTACATGCCGTTCATGAAGTAACTACATGAACCAACTAATAATCAAGATTGGCCGATGATCGATCAGTTTTCAGTCTCCTGCTCTTTTAGTTCCTCCGCATAAATTTCCTCATCTCCATACTTATCATCGTAAAGTGCATCGAGCTTTTTGGTAAATTCCTGGTTGTACTGCAGCCATTGGTCTATGGCGCTGAAATACACTTTGGCTACATCCTTCACGCGACTACTGGTGGTTATACCTTCAATCGTATAATCCTTCTTACCAAGTAGTGGAATCTCGTCGATATTGTCTTGATAAAGGGCTTCGGCATAGGCAATAGGTCCTTTTACCGCCCGTGTAAGGTACAGGTTCCTGTGGTATACACCCTCCGCCATATCTGAAAGAATAGAGTACTTATTAGCAAACGTAAAGGTGTTATCGGATGGTAAGGCATCTACTTTCAGTTCTTTATCCAGGGCTTTCATAATGTTACTGGCGAAAACATTTGACTCTTCCAAGTCTGAAGATACTAAAAGCCGCAAAAGCTCAAACCTTTGATCAAGTTCATCTTTACCATCCACTTCAAACCCAAGGAAAGAACCAGGAATGAACACCATGCTATAATTTTCCTCTACGGGAGGAAGGTATTTATCATTATAACGCTGACTGCCTTCGCTGGCATTATAATGAATAACCAGGGTAAGATCCGGTTTGAATGAATTGATTTTATTCGCTCGGGCTACGAAGTCTTTGTTTAAGAATACATCATTGAACATGACGAAGTCGGTAGCTTCACCTGACAAAAGGTAATTGAATTTTTCTCTGTTAAACCACTCATTCTTATACCCGGCAATAATGTCCTTTTTATAATCGGTTTCGAGCCATTCATAATAGGTAATACCCATTGCACTTTTACCATATTCATGAGTCAGTAGTACTTCTGCTCCTTTTTCTTCAAGTAACTCTTTGAGTCTTAATGCAGTGGTGTAGGCTAAGTTCGCCTCAAAAAACTCGATATCACTTTTTCTATTGTAATTAATACCCTCTACTTTCATAAAACGTCTTTCCAAAATGGCCTCGCCCATATTTCCAGCCATATGCCCGGGATCTATAGCTATTTTGAGCCCGAAGTAATCGGTGACCGGATATTTGGCCGGATCAACATGTGTGCTTTTTATACCGTGGAAGTACCGCGCTCCTTTCCTTTTTAGTAACTCAATGATCTCCCCGTGAGGCATTTCATCCAAAAGCCCGTTAAAATGAGACATTTCACGCCAATACAAAATGAACTCGGGCTTATCAATACGCTGAGTCGTGGGATATACATAAACTCCACGTTCATTCACCACAATATTATCCAGGCACTCCGCCTCTTTGCATAAAAACTGGAGGTTCCTGGTGACTCTATCTTTGTAGAATTCTTTAATGGGAATCGGTTCAATTTTTTGTGCCGATGATTGGAGCGCAGCTATGACCAGCAAAAAGACAAGTAGTGATTTTAATATCAATTTCATGATATGGTAGTTTAAAAAATGAAATAGTTAAAGATAGCAAAAATTAACATTCGTTTCTGAATACAATTGGATTACAAAACCACCGCTACTTTCTTACCACTTTTGATTCGCCAAAATTGAAGGCATCATAAGAAACATAGATTGCTATTCCAAAATAAATAAGAATGAACGAGATAAGCACCAGGTCTTTTTGTCCAAAGTTGATCTTTCGCCTTACCCCGGTTGACCCGTACGTTGGTTGTGTATTGAGCACCATAATATCCAGAAGCATCTTGGGTACTGCAAGGTGCTCCCGTATAAACATACTTATATTCATATTTCCTTTGGCCTCGTATCCAATGGCATCAACTCCGAAATACCAGGATAGGAAGAGTGCCCTTTGAAGGTGGAATCCCTGGCTCACCACGAGAAGCCTCTTTTTTCCAAAAAGCTTCTTGGACCTAACTATGGAATCCAACGTTCGAAACCCGGCAAAATCCAACTTGATCAAGGACGAGGGGATACCCCTGGCCTGTAATGCCCTTTGCATATCGCGTGGCTCGTTATAGTCATCACGACTGTTATCCCCGCTGATCAATATTTGTGAGATTAAGCCCGCTTGGTATAGCTCCATAACGGCATCAATTCGATAGGTGAAATATACATTTTCGCTGACTTCATCTGGTAAGAATTTAT
This sequence comes from Bacteroidota bacterium, assembly GCA_039028075.1. GTDB lineage: Bacteria > Bacteroidota > Bacteroidia > Cytophagales > Cyclobacteriaceae > Fulvivirga. The sequence continues at coordinate 5,790 of JBCCIX010000093.1, forward strand.
TTGTTCCCAATAACAAGACGGTGTATTTGTCTCCTACTACTTCTTCAGTATAGCTCGCAATCCGAACATTTGAATAAAAATCAACTATTAGATTCGCCATGAACATAAAGAACAATACGGTAATCGCCAGGCTGAGCTGTCTTCTTAAAAACCACATAAACCCATCCCAAATAAAGGACCCTTTGTAAAATCGGTCCAAACGATGGAGCACCAAATAATCGACGATCCCGTGCATTACCATAATAGAGGCCGCCAGGAACATAAAACCTAGCAAGTTCCATCCGTCCGCGTGTTGAAAGAAAACCAGAAAGTCTGAAAACACCGAGCTGACAGTTCTATGACCATCATTCACATCCTTTAGCAGTTGATTGATATCGCCGTAATAAAAGGGGATGAAGAAAAGTACAATTAACAGACAGATGACGAAAAGAAAAAGTAAAAATTTGAGGCCTTTCATCTGTCTAAAACCAACCTGTTTTGTTAGAAAATTTACTGATCTAACGAAGATAATATTTTATGTAACAGGTCTGTGATTATCGGCAACGTTTGCATGACACTTAAATGCACAAAACCTTACACGTACTCATTTTCAAGGCTTTATTTCTCCTCTAAATTGACCTCAGACCGCTTTCATTTGATCGTTGATAGCACTTTATTTGCAGTTTCTTTTAAATAAGCGCAAAAGATGACAGTAAAACATCCCTATAAATTTGGTAAGGGCTACGAAAAACCCGTAGCCTACTTTAGCATGGAGTTCGCCATAGATCAGCCATTAAAAATATACTCCGGAGGCCTGGGCTTTCTGGCCGGTTCACACATGCGTAGCGCTTATGAGCTTAAGCAAAACATTGTAGGCATAGGCATGCTTTGGAAATTCGGTTACTATGACCAGATTAGAAAATCAAATAACGAACTTGATGTACTGAACCAGGAAAGGCGTTACACTTTTTTAGAAGATACCGGAATTGAACTGGATGTACTGGTGCATGGCCATAATGTTAAGGTAAAGGCCTTCTACCTGCCTCCGGAAGTCTTCGGTACCGTACCTTTATTCTTGCTTTCCACTGATCACCCGGAAAACGATCACCTGGCACATACTATTACCCACAAGTTGTATGATAACAATCTGGCTACCCGAATTGCCCAGTATATCATTTTAGGCATCGGGGGAGCTAAATTGTTGGATGTTTTAGGGCATAAAACGGATCTCTATCACATGAATGAGGCGCATGCCCTTCCTGCGGCATTCTACTTACTCCAGAAATATAAAATCGTGGCGAAGGCTAAGGAGCATCTGGTATTTACTACGCATACGCCCGTGAAGGCAGGCAATGAAGTTAATGATCCTAATTTCCTATTTGAAATGGGCTTCTTTCATCATCTTACCTTAAAAGATGTTGAGAAGTTCATGGGATTTGAGAACGGCTGGTTCAACCACACCCTTGCCGCTTTACGTCTTTCTAAAAAGGCCAATGCCGTTTCCAAAAAGCACAAGCAGGTATCTGATGAGATGTGGGGTGAGTTTGATAATATCTGTACCATTGAGGCGATCACCAACGCACAAAATAAGAACTATTGGACGGACGAAGCACTGGAGAGAGCCTTTTTAAAACAAGATCACAAGAAGTATCTTGCCCGAAAGACAAAACTAAAGCAGCATTTATTCAATGAGGTAGCAGATCAGACAGGTAAGCTATTTGATCCTAAAGTGCTCACCATGGTTTGGGCAAGACGGTTTGCTGGATATAAAAGGGCAGATCTCATCATGCGTGATCTTGACCGATTTGAAACGATGCTAGGGAATACGAAGTACCCCATCCAGATCCTCTGGGCAGGTAAACCTTATCCGCTCGACGGAGCTGCGGTGGATACATTTAACAAATTGGTACACATGACCAAAAAATACCCAAATGTTTCCGTACTTACCGGATATGAGCTTAGACTTTCGGCATTGATGAAGAAAGGCAGCGATGTTTGGCTGAATAACCCGAGAATCCCGTTAGAAGCTTCAGGCACCAGCGGTATGACAGCTGCTATGAACGGCTCGGTAAACTTTTCCACCAATGATGGCTGGATCCTGGAATTTGCAGAACATGGTAAGAACAGCTTTATTATGCCCGAAGTCAATTTGTTGTGGTCAGAAGAAGAGCAAGACCAATATGATTTCGATAATATGTTGAGAATCCTGGAAGAAGAGATCATGCCTCTCTACTACGATCAACCAGAAGAATGGTCAAAATTAGCCTGGAAGGCTACTGAAGATGTCAACGAGATGTTCGTAGCTAAACGAATGGCCGACGACTATTATAAAAAGCTTTATAAAGCGTAATAAAAGTAGCAAAAGGCTGTCTTCAAAAGGTAGAAAACTATCATTCAAGTCATTCTGACCTGCCTGCGCGTAGCCGCTTCGGCAGAGGCAGGCGAAGGAAGAATCTCACTAAGCTTTGCAAATAGTCACTCAAGCTTAGTAAGATCCTTCGCAAACTCAGGATGACCTACCTTTTGAGACAGCACTTTCACTTCCATCATCTAGTTATTGAAGTAGTTAAGGGCTTCTTCAAGGATAGTATCATGGCCCGATAACCTGTCTTCATCGGTGATATCAATTTTTATGTCCGGCGGGATCCCGTCCTCGATGATGAACCCATCTGGCATATAGGTGATGGAATTGGAATAATTGAAAAACCACCCATTCGGAAGTTCCCAACCCAATGGAATGCCACCGCCGCCTCCGGTAATATCACCCATCACAATCACGTTGGGAAAAGCGTGAAGCATGGCGGTGAAAAAATTACCTGCACTGTAGGTTACACGATTGGTTAAAAGCACGACCGGCAGATCAAACTTGTCTTCATCGTTCGGGTCAATATAGGCTTTGGAAGGTGCCGTAAAATCATTCCGGCCCGTTCCGTTCTTGTAAACGGTAGTATAAATATGGGTCCTCTCAGAGATAATCCTTCGGGCTAGTCTAAACCCATACGCAGGATCACCTCCTTCATTGTCCCTAATGTCTATGATAAGACCCTTTAACCCTCTAAATCGATTAACCAGGTAGTCTAAATCCTCCTCATCAATCGGGGATTGAAAGCTCCCATAGTACATGTATCCTACAGAGTCAATGATCGTGTTAATAATGTTGCCCGTTATCTTATAATCGCCCAAATAGTTTCGCTCCAAATCTGCAAAATTGAAGTTCCTGGGGTAATCCACGTAATAATTGTAGAATGAAATGTCAAAATCGGACCTAAGATTGACATGGGCATCTCGTAAAGTATTCAGCATTTCAACCATGAGGTCATAAAGCTCCTGGGTACTTAAATCCTCCGAAACCTGAGGTCTATACACCTGATATACAGAGTCCCAGTCGATTCCTTTGTATTCAAAAAATGAATAGCGCTCATCCATTCTCTTCCAGAGAATATCAAAATTAGTGACCGAGTCGTTTTTCGGGTCACGGCTAAAAAAAGGCTCTTCACAAGCAATAATCATTACTGTAAGTAGAAGGAGCAGAATGTTTGAATATTTTTTCATGACAGACATTAATTTAATAGTGAAATAGAAAGGCAAAAACAAATTTGTGCGTTGCACTGGTAGCGGGTAATCCTGTTGACACTCGATAAAAATCCCATTGATAAGAAAATCGCAGGGCGTTGGAAGTCCTTAAAGGGTAGGTCAAAGAGACCGTTGAGATGATATTGGTAAACGCATTAATGGTTCTCAGCTTACTATCGTCCAACCGCTCTTCTACCCAATTTGACTCTGGGTTTACAAAGTCATAAATATTAAGGTAATTGGGTCTGATTAAATGATTCACCACGGGTAAGTCCATTTGCCAACTTACGGTCGCGGGTCGTCCAGAAATATAGACTTCGCGCTCCATCAAAGAGCTGGCGTAAAGGCCATTTGAAAAAAGAAACGTGATGAACGCTCCGTCCAACTGATCGTTTAATCGAATGTTACTATGCGAGTTGATTTTACCCCCGGCATACCACCTCACCGTTTTATTGAACAAGGATTTGACATACCATTGCTGAGTATAGCCCATATCTAATCGAAGGTATTGCCCGCGGGGATCTATCTCCCTATTATCTTCCCTTGCCCCTAGTGAAATATAAGAAGCCCCTACGGCCAGGTTCCTGACCGTTTTATTCTTTCTTTTAAAAGCGCCTAACTCGGCATACACAGAACCTCCGTTATAAGTTAAGGGTGACATGTGCTCGTCATTGAGTTGCACATAAGAACTGCCAATGCCTAGCGATAAGTATCGTGCTGTGGGCATCGTTAAAACCGAATCCCGAGCGTAATTGGTTTGCCCATATCCAGTGTAAAAAAGGGTGACCAAAAGGCACAGCAGTGCCACTCGAGAAAATGTGTAATTCACTCTCATGATAATTAAAGGTTTAAAGTGTGGTTAAAATTTAGAAAGCGATGCCGATTTGAATACTTGAGGTAAAATCAATGCCCGCTGACTTGCTTTCGTAGGGTACAATTATATTTTCAATGCCTATGTCAAAATCAATATAGCCGTACTTCCAAAGGCGCCTTTGGATACCGAAAAGAAGGTCAATGGACACTTGATTTTCATTTTCTACCGGCCTCCGCTTATAATTCAGTCGAGCACTTAGATAATTGGCCGAAAAGTTATTAGCGCTCTTCCCTTTTAATATTCTCTTCTGCATGTTGAAGTAATACCGTGCCCCCGCCCTTTGACGCCATTCGGTAATATCCAACCTATTCGCCTGAATTTCTGAGGCAATGATCCAACTCCATTCAGGGGTAAACTTCTTCTCAAAGCTAATTCTGGCTAGGTTTGACTTGGCGCTATCTTCAGCTGACATCGCATATAATAAAGGTCCCAATAAGTCAATTTTTAACAGCGCAAGTTCCTCCCTGTCTGCCATTATGATCTGCTCGTAGCGTTTTACAAGTCCTGAAAATTTCGTGCTATCCATTACTTCTGAATCCCTTTTTATAGTGACATCTTGTGCGTTTAGCACCAATGCCGGCAAGACAAACCAAAGTACTAAAACTATCTTTTTCATCTTTCTACAATCTCAACGCTACCAAAGTCAGTAGTGATTTGAATATTGGGCAAAGCCTGATCTCCATACTCAAGCTTTGCATTTTTAATCGACTTTAATTCTTTTGTCATGTCAGCGGGCGCTTCAATTTGACCGTACTTGGATCTTACATTCCAGGAATATTGATGAATGTCAGAGACTTGTAAGTCAATGTCAGCCTTTTGCCCGTCTATTCGTATAGAGGATACCTCTCCAAGATTTTGGATTGAAACATTCCCGAGATTGGTAGTAATCTTGGCGCTACCGGAAAATCCCAAAATATTGGTTTCTGTATGGCTAATGTTCAGCGTTAAGGTACCAGAACTCATTACTAGTTTTAAATCCCCAAAAAAACTTTGTATTCTACACGGCCCTGCCAGACCTGTGATAAAAATATCGCCATATTCATTCTCAAGGGATACTTGTCCGGTTATTTGGCCAAGATGGGTTTCACCAAATGCATTTTTAACTTCTAGTTTAACGTTCTTGGGAACATAGACTTGAATTTCAGTTTCCTGTATCGTTGAAAGCTCATCCAAATTACGTGGTAAAAGCAGGTAGTTTCGAATGACAATAGACTTATTTATTTCGTCCATGGCGTATTTCTGGTACTCCAGCTCTTTCTTGGCCACCTCGGCATTTAGTCCTTTCGAAATCAGTTTCATTACCACTTTAATTCCCGTACCCTTCCAGCCTTTAATGTCGATCTTGGCAGACTTTCCATCTACCTGAAGCGAGTAACCCGATTGGTAAGCAAAGCTTTTTTCTACGGTTTTGGTAATGACTTCTACCTTAGTTTGAGCCCAGCCCCACCTACCCGCAAGAGAGAGTAACACCATGAATACCACGTATTTGTTAACCCCCATCATGA
>JBCCIX010000094.1:0-11674 GCA_039028075.1 Bacteroidota bacterium
GCGAGAGTTATTACTCTCGAGCTTGTGGCGATCTCCTGAAAAATGGGGACTGGCACCGGAGCGCGTGTAGCTGTTTTTAGTGTACGTTTAGTTTTAAGCCCTGACGGTAACGTTAGGGCTTTTTTACACATAGGGATGGCTGTCCCCTAAGACATAACCTAACAGATGCCGGTTAGCCCATTAATTTTAAGATAGTAATTGTAAATCCTACCTGTGCAATAAAGAAAAAAAGTAACCTCCAAGTGAGGGTTGAAATAATTTTTGATTCGATCCTGTCGGCAAGGTCGTCCTAGGTCATGCTTTTTATCTGGCCGACTCCTTGGAATCTTCTTCCGTAGACGTGGATCTCAAAAGTTCAAAAATCCTTATTTCAGTTGTGGTTTTCATTCCTAAAAAAATATGGTAAAAGTTTATTTTATATTCTAGCCGTAATTACCCTATTTTGGTTTTTCTTCGGGGAATTAGGACTGCGTTTATCTTGCTTCACAAACTGTTTTATCCTAACTAGTTTTAATAAAACTTATTGCTCTTTTTTCAGACCAGAATATCCCGTCATTCCTAAACTCCGTAAAACCTACATGTCCTCCCTGTTTGGGTGCTTCAAAAGTAATATAAGCATGATCTTTCCACCTGGTAAGTGGGTAACATTCTTTAGACAAAAATGGATCGTTAAGTGCATTTACAATTAGTGTAGGTACCCTGACATTATCCACAAAACGAAGCGAGCTGCACTCGTGGTAATACGTAACGGCATCTTTAAATCCGTGTATAGGTGCGGTGTAACAATCATCAAAATCGATCAATGTCCGGAGTTTTGGCAGCGGCGCTGTATCAATTTTTCCGGGCATTAAATGAGCCTTTTCCGTTATTTTGGCTTTGAGGTTTTTCAAAAAGCGTTTGGCGTATAAAAAATTACCCGGCTTTGAGATCTGAAGACAGCTCGTGTGCAGATCCAATGGAACGGAAAAAGCAACCGCAGACTCAATCTGCGGGTTCACATTTGACCCCTGCTCTCCTACATATTTCAGTGTGATGTTACCTCCCAGGCTAAAGCCAATGAGATGAATAGATCTATAATCATTTTCCAGGGCAAAATCTACGATCAATTGTAAATCCTCCGTGGCACCACTGTGGTAAAATCGAAGCTGACGATTCATTTCTTCACTGCAGCCCCGGTAATTCCAGGCTATCACATCAAAACCTGCTTTACTCACAGCTCTCGCCATACCTCGTATGTAGGGGCGCGCTGAACTACCTTCTAAGCCATGTGAAAGGATGACTACCGCGTCGCTTCCGTTTTTCACCAAATCGAGGTCTAAAAAGTCGTTATCAAGAGTTGTAATCCGCTTTCTTTCCGTGTAGGAAAAATCTTTTATTTTTCGAGTAAGGGCCGGTGCTATGGTTTCGATGTGAGGATGGAAATACAAAGAAGGTCTTTTGTACTTTACAAAAGTTGGTTTTTCTTTTATCATCGAAAGTTAAAAATAATCATATATTTTGACCGTTTAACATTTTTATCGCTCAGACATCAACCCTTTTCAATTTCAAAGCGTCTTTAATGCGAAACTTATTCCAACGTTAATCAATCTCAAAATTGTCAATATTTAGCCATGCCCTGATACTTTCAGGGCTGACATTTTTTGTGTCAACCCTCTCGCTAGGCCAATCCAAATATACCATAAATGGCTATGTAAGTGATTCGGAAAATGGAGAAGAGCTTATTGGTGTCACGGTATATGTCAATGAATTGAAAACCGGAACAGCCACTAATGTGTACGGATTTTATGCGCTAAACCTTTTACCAGGTGAGTATACTTTAACGTTTAGTTCTATTGGTTATCAATCCGTAACCCAGAAAGTGAGTCTCGTGAACGATTTGGAACTCAACATGGATCTTCCGGTGGAAATCACCCAAATGGATGAAATAGTCATTTCGGAGGAGGCCATTGATGCCAATGTGACGGATATTAAGATGAGCCGAAATGAAATCAATGTTAAACAGGTAAAGAGACTACCCGCGTTATTTGGGGAACCGGATATTATTAAGACAATTCAAATGCTACCGGGTGTAGCTTCAGCCGGAGAAGGAACCTCGGCATTTTTTGTGCGTGGGGGAAGCGCGGATCAAAATCTAATTTTAATTGACGAAGCCCCTATATATGATCCATCGCACCTTTTTGGCCTATTTTCCGTGTTTAATGCGGATGTTATTAAAGAATCAGAATTATATAAAGGCGGAATTCCCTCCAGGTTTGGAGGCCGGCTGTCGTCCATTTTAGAAGTACGTACTAAAGACGGTAATAATAAAGCGCTGGAAGGTTCTGGAGCTATAGGTACTTTGGCCAGTAGATTTACGCTCCAAGGGCCAATAAGCAAAGATAAAAGCTCATTTTTAGTTTCAGGAAGGAGGTCCTATGTTGATTTATTTCTGAAAGCAGCAGGAGAAGATAATACGGTCTTTTTTTATGATGTAAATGCTAAGGTGAATTGGAAGCACAACAATAACAACCGATTTTTCGCAGCGCTTTATTTAGGGCGAGATGTGTTCGATTTTGATAATACTTTCGGTTTTGACTGGGGTAACGCCACCGCTACGTTTCGTTGGAACCACTTATTTAATGATCGTCTTTTTTCGAATACATCATTGATTGCCAGCAATTTTGATTATAAGCTTGAGTTAAACGATGAGTCGCAGGGCTTTGAATGGACATCGAATATCCAGCAAATTACGTTTAAAGAAGATTTGAATTACTTCTTAAGCCCAACAAATGAAATTAATTTTGGGTATCACCTTTCCTATCAGCGCTTTTCACCGGGCACTATTGCGCCTAATTCAGATCGATCACTATTCACCACGGTAGAACTGCAGAAAGAGTACGCGCTTGACCATGGCTTATACATCGAAAACCAACTGAAGTTAAGTAATAAACTATCCGTCTTATACGGAGCACGCCTATCCTTTTTTCAAAGTGTAGGTCCTACTGAAGTGTATCTTTATGATGATGTTACCAATAATGTTGATGTCGAACGCACAGATACGCTCTCTTTTGATCGACTTGAGACTATAGAGTCTTATTTCAACTTTGAGCCTCGGTTTTCCGCTAGATATCTTTTGAATCCTAAGAGTTCCGTAAAGTTTTCTTACAACAGAATGGTACAAAATACGCACCTGATCTCTGCAGGTACGGTGCCGATCCCCTTTAATACCTGGGCACCTTCGTCTTTTTATCTAAAGCCTCAATTAGCAGATCAAACAGCCATTGGCTATTTCAGAAATCTAGAAGACAATACGTATGAGCTCTCGGTAGAGGCTTACTACAAAGACATTAATAATGTAACAGACTTCGCCGATAACGCCGATATTTTTTTTAATCAGGATTTGCCTACGGAATATCGTCAAGGAGATTCATGGTCCTATGGCTTAGAATTCATGCTTCAAAAAAACGAGGGCCGCTTAACGGGTTTTACTAGCTACACCTGGTCCAGAACAGAGCGTAAAGTTCCTGATGTGAATTTAGATCAACCTTTTCTGGCTAACTACGATCGAAGACATAATTTTAATATAGTGATGACCTACGAGCTGAATGAGAAATGGACATTAGGAGGGAACTTTACCTACACTTCCGGGCGTCCTATAACGCTTCCAAACGGTAAGTATGAGTTTGAAGATTATCAGGTCGATCTAATTACCGAACGAAACGGGTTTAAACTTCCTGACTATCACCGGCTCGATTTCTCAGCTACACTGATTCCTAGAAAAAATAAAGGAAGAAAGTGGCAAAGTAGCTGGGTGTTTTCCATTTATAATGCTTACAGTCGTAAGAATGCCTTTACCATTTATACACGTACACCGGAGGATGATGAAGGAGTTATCGATCGAAATACAAAGGAAGCGAGGCTGATTTATCTGTTCCCATTTCTACCTTCAGTCACCTACAATATTAAATTTTGATGATAAGTAATTACCGTCGCTCAGGAAAAGATTTTTTGGTTAGGAATCATTGGCTAAAAATGATCTTCAGATTCCCTAAAGGACAGTTTGTATTGGCTTCCTTACGGTTGGGTATAGTTTTAGTTCGGAAAAAAATATCTTTTGAGAACGCATTAAAGCGACTTTTTACCGGTCCAAAATATTTAGTAAGACACTAATAACAAGCAGATGAAAAACAGAGTAATGAGTTTAGTTATAGCGGTGATTTTATGTAGTTGTGAAGAAACCGTGATCATTGATACGCAACGGGTCGATCCGGTCGTTGTCATAGAAGGATTAGTAACGAATCAACTTCAATTTCATTACGTGCGGGTAACGAGATCAGTCGGTTTCTACGATAATGTGGCCAACGAACCCATCGAAAATGCCATAGTAACCGTAGAAGATAGCCAGGGAAACCGAAGAGATTACACGTATAATCCATCCGGAGTTCCAAACTTGGAAGGTTACTACATATCTAACGAGGAGTTTGCAGGCGAAGTGGGTGTGGCATATACGGTTTCAGTGACGATAGAAAATGACGTTTATACAGGCACAGATCTATTGAATCCAGTAACAGACATTGACTCACTTTCGGTAGCCATTGACGAAGACGAATTTGAAGATCCCGAGGAGGAAGGTTATTTTTACGAAGTTCTTTTTTACGCGCAAGAGCCACAGGATAGAAAGGACTTTTATCTTTTTAAATTTTATAGAAACGATAGTTTAGTTAGAGATGATCCCACCGATATCTATTTTAGCGATGATGATCTTTTGGCCGAAGAAATTGATGGGGTGTCAACGGCTAATTTTTACACCGTCGGTGATGTAGCAAAAGTTGAAATGTATAGTATTTCAAGAAATGGATTTTTGTATTACAATGATCTGATTAATCTACTTATGGGCGATGGAGGCTTTTTTGGCGCTCCTCCCGTAAATCCCCGTACAAATCTAAATAATGATGCCTTAGGTTTCTTTCAGGCCAGTGCTATCGTTGAGGAAGAAATAATCATTAGAGAATGACCAACGAAAACACTGAAATACTGGAACATTTTCCCCAAATAAATGTATTTAACCTAAGCAAAAGTTTCACTTAAATACTTCTTTCCGGTGAAGATTTTTTTCGTCAGTTTTTTGTCAAGTTTAATTACATTCAGCGTCCTGGGGCAGAAGGTTTCATTAAATGGTTACGTGAAAGACCAGGCTAACGGTGAAGCACTTATTGGAGCAACCGTACTCGTAAAGGAAATTACAGGTGGGACCACTACTAATGTCTACGGTTATTACTCTGTTACGCTGTCTCCAGGGACCTATACCGTAGAATTCAGTTACATAGGCTATAATTCTATTGTTCAAACTATTGAGCTTACAGGCAACCAAAGGTTGGATATGGAACTTGAGACCGAAGCAACACAGCTTCAAGAAATTGTGGTATTAGGCGAGGATGAGGATGCTAACGTAACTAGCGTTGAGATGAGTGTGGCTAAACTCGATGCAAAAACCATAAAAAAGATACCCGCGTTTTTAGGGGAAGTGGATGTGCTTAGAAGTATACAGCTCATCCCCGGAGTCAGTTCAGTAGGGGAAGGCTCTTCAGGATTTAACGTGCGTGGAGGCAATGTCGGTCAAAACCTTGTATTGTTAGATGACGCACCGGTCTATAATTCTTCACATCTTTTCGGATTTTTCTCCGTCTTCAATCCAGATGCGGTGAAGGATATCAAATTGATTAAAGGTGGTGTACCTGCTAACTATGGAGGACGTTTATCTTCTATTTTAGATGTGAGAATGAAGGAAGGAAATTCTAAAAATCTGGAAGTTTCAGGAGGGGTGGGGACCGTTTTTAGCAGACTGGCGGTCCAGGGACCAATAAAGAAAGACAAAGCAAGTTTCTTAGTAGCGGGCCGCAGATCCTACGTGGATATTCTAGCGGCACCTTTTACAGATGGAGCCACTTTATTTTTTTATGATTTAACCACTAAAGTGAATTACAATTTGAATGATAAAAATCGGCTTTTTCTTTCGGGCTACTTCGGTCGGGATGTTTTTCGCTTTGACGAAAGGCAAGGTTTCGATTGGGGAAGCGTTACCGGTACGCTAAGGTGGAATCACCTTTTCAACGATCGTTTGTTTTCAAATTTTTCATTTTTCGTTTCTACCTATGACTATGGCTTCGCTTTTGGCGAAAATGATCTGGATAAATTTGATTGGGAGTCGAGAATTTTGACGTATACCTTCAAGCCGTATTTTAACTATTTCATTAACACCAATAATGAACTTTTAGTCGGCGGGGAATCAACACTTTATGATTTTAAACCTGCCGAGGCCGTTGGGGTCTCTGATGGAGTGGTTACCGACATAAGTCTTGATGACAAATGGTCCATCGAAAATGCTTTGTACATTGATAACACGCAGAAAGTTAATAACAAACTCACTTTAAAATATGGTCTTAGGTTTTCCTCGTTCCATTATTTTGGCGTAGACTCCGTGTTTAACTTTGAAACGACTGAACCTGGATTCAGACAACGTGGCATTTTTTTTAGAAGCTTTAACGACAATGAGATCATTAAAAGCTATTACAACTGGGAGCCCAGGGCTTCAATCAAATATGAGATTGGTAAGGGCTCTATAAAAGCCAGCTACATGCGAACCGCCCAGTACATTCATTTGGTATCAAATACAGCAGCTTCAACCCCTATTGATGTTTGGACACCTAGTACCAATAACATTGAACCTCAAATTGGAGATCAGTATGCCTTGGGTTATTTCAGAAACTTTGGAAAAGGTAATGATATAGAATTTTCGGTTGAGGGATATTACAGGGATAATAAAAATCAGTTGGAGTATGTGCGAGGTGCTGACATTTTTTTGAATGAATTCCTGGAAGGTGAGTTGATATCCGGTGACGGTCGGGCCTACGGTTTAGAATTTAGCCTGAAGAAAAATAATGGTGATATCACAGGGTGGTTGAGTTATACGCTAGGTCGGTCTGAGCTGCAAGTTGAAGGTATTAACAGGGGAGAATGGTATCCTACCCGTTTTGATCAGACTCATAACCTAAAACTTTTTGGTAACTACCAGCTTACAGGAACCACTTCGCTGTCTGCTAATTTTACCTTTATCAGCGGTGCGCCGGTTACAGCCCCTACATCACGTTTTACGCAGCAAGGGTTTGTGTTAGGATTTGATCCTCGTCAATCGCGCAATAATTTGCGTATACCACCTACGCATAGACTTGATGTTTCCATGACCATACAAATGAAGCGGGTGAAAAAGGGCAAAGAGCGCAAGAATAAGGATGAACTCGTAATTTCACTTTATAACGTGTACGGAAGAAGGAACCCATTTTCTGTTTTCTTTGCTCAAGATCAGGGAATGGTAAATCTGGGCGATCCTGTAGAAACTCAGGCAACACGATTTTCCATTGTAGGTGCCCCGGTACCATCCATTTCGTACAATTTTAAGTTCTGATGGCTATGAAAAAAATGATATTGGTTTTCGTTATCACGGCTGCTCTTTTTGCTTGTGAAGATTCTATAGATGTTACTTTAGATGAAGTTGAAGCCGTATTAGTAGTAGATGCATGGATCAACGATAAGCCAGAGGCTCAAGTAATAAAGCTATCCATGACTCAACCTTACTTTGATTCCAGTTTTCCGCCTCCGGTTAGTAATGCAACCATAACGATGACAAGCTCTGCCGGAGATACATTTATCTTTGAAGAAGGAGACACCCCTGGCGATTACCTCTGGGACCCGGCCACTTCACCCAACGGTTTAGGTGACATAGGAACGGAATACCAACTTCTCATTGAAACCAACGGAGAAACTTATACTTCTCAATCGGTCTTAAACAGGGTTCCACAGATCGATTCTATTACGTTCACCTTCAAAGAAGAGCGAAATCAGTTTCAACCGGAGGGGTTCTATGGTGAGTTTGTAAGCACGGATTTCCCTGGAGAGGGTGATACCTACTGGATCAAGACCTTTAAAAATGGTATCGAGCAAAACCGTCCGTTTGATTTAACTATTGCTTTTGATGCCGGATTTAGCCAGGGTGGAGCAGTGGACGGTGTGGTGTTTATACAACCGTTACAAGACTCCGTAAACCCGCCCAATGAGGATTTGGACGAGATAGTGCCCTATGAAATTGGCGATTCACTTTATGTGGAGATCCATTCAATTACCAATGAGGCTTTTTTCTTCCTGCAGGAGCTTCAAATTCAAACCCAACGTGATGGGGGCTTCGATGAAATATTTACTGAGCCCTTTGAAAATGTGCCTACGAACATCGTAAATACCAATGCCGTGGGCCAAGAAGCGATTGGCTATTTCAGCGTTTCTGCTGTTGAAGGTAAGGGAAGAAGATTAGTACAATAAGTCACGCTATTTAAAACCGGAGCTAAGTACTTATACGTAGAAAAAATACGTTTCTTACGGTATTTACCAATACCTTTAATTGACCGACTTTTGACCTTGTATAAATAAATAGAATGTCTATGAGGTCTATAATAATAATTGCGGTTTTAATTCTGGGTTTAGCGTCTTGTAGTTCGTACACCTGTGCCACGTATTCCAGCAACGAAACAAAAGAGAATAGAGAACATATTTAGGGTTGTGGCCATCTTCGGAGACCTAAATTTAAATTACGATTCGGTAACGCTATACGCATCGGGATTGATCCTCAGCTCTTAAAGTTAAACTCGCTTTTTTACGCTCAAATTCTTCAAAGCTTGGCTGTAGATGCTACGATTACTGTATTTGTGCGCTTTTCGGCGAGATTGCCTTCGACTCTCACTTTTTAACATGACGGACACAATAGAAGATCTTTTTTCTAGTCACGACCATTTCAAGGTGGGTTATCTTTTTATCAATTTCTCAAACCTTTGAACGGTTCGCTACATCCGCTACGGAACGTACCACCTGCAACACAAAATGGGATTTACCACGAAAATTATGTACCCATAAAAAGTTAAGGCTTCCCGAAGGAAGCCCTTAACTCTATCTAACCTCAAACACCCAACAACACTAATTCTGAAAACAACACTAACGCCAGGCATGTAAGAACAATCTCTTCTCACTCAAACTCTACCCTTGTTGTTCTTAACTCCCTTGCTGACGCAAAGTACGCACTTCGTATTCACGTAGGTTTAAGTCGTGCCACGTAAATCACAAAATACGGGAATCCCTTAGTTGACAGCCGTAAGAAAACGAAAGTAGTTTTACTACGGGTCATGTTTAAGTGGATTATTTCGTAACTTTTGTAGTAATGGTCATCTACTTGCTTATGCTTGTAATAATTAGATTATTTTGTCTATTTTCTTTGGTCATACAACCTTCAAAAGCTGAACAGGTTGTAGCTGGCGGTAATTTTTCAACTCCTTTATGGATGTGGATTGTTCTTTCTGCACTTGTCCTGCTCTGCGCTCAATTGGCGATTTATATCTTTTTTCTAAAGAAGCAAATCAAAAAACGCGCGGAAGGATTGAAAGGGGCTTTTGTAGAAATTCAGGAGCAGGAGAGATTATTGGCACTTATATACAATAATACACGAGATTTTATCGGGCTCATGCAGGTTGTAGATGCAGATACATTTGTAGTAAGAAAACTTCCTGATTGGCTTCTCGATAAAATCATTGAAAAGTATCCCCAGTATCATGTCTATCAAATATTGAATATGGAGATATCTCAATTCTATCGATCTATACTCAATTTCGATCCAGAAGAGATAGATTGTAGAAAGCAATATGCTAAGGATGCCATTAGGACTAGAAAGCCCATCTATTTTGAGGAGGATATTTCACCTTCAATCGGCTTAGAAGGAACGGCAGAATCTGTAATGATCCCCATTTTCAAAAAAGAGACTGAGGTTACGCATATCTTATACGTTTCCCGTGATGTGACCCAGAAAAGAATGATGATTGACGAGTTGCAAAAAAGCGAGGAAAAAATGAGGATGGCTGTTCAGACGGTGCCCATAATGCTCAATGCGTTTGATGAAAACGGTCAGATTGTAGTTTGGAATAATCAATGTGAGGAAGTAACAGGTTACTCCGCCGCTGAAATGATTGGGAATCCCCATGCCTTTAAATTGCTCTATCCGGACGATGAGTATCGCAAAAAATTATTTTTGCGGTGGAAAAAGTCTAAGAACTACGATGATGAGACCATTATAACCTGTAAAGACGGCGGCAAACGTATAATTGCCTGGATGCACCGCGCAGATACTTATCCCATACCGGGTTGGGATGATTGGGGCGTAGGCGTTGACATTACGCAGCGCAGAGAAGCAGAGATTGCACTAACGCGGTCTGAACAGCAGCTTGCCAGCATGATGGCCAATCTGCCCGGAATGGCTTGGCGGCTAAAGATTGACAAAGATTTCACCATAATTTTCATTAGTGATGGTGTTCAGGAACTATTGAATATGAGTCGCGAAGAATTTATGAGTAAAGGGTATAAGCCACGTGACTTCATTGTGAGTGAGTACCAAGATCTCGTGCGTTCTGAGACGTTGAAAAGCGTTAAAAATATGACCGCTTCAGAGTTGGTTATCCCGCTTCAGGTTGGTGATAAGGTGAAGTGGGCGCTAAACCGCTTTAAACCCGTACGATTAGCCGATGGTCAAATTGTAATGGACGGCTTGCTTATTGATATTTCAGATAAGTTGGAGAGTGAACAGCGCTTACAAATGGCCATAGAAGGCGCACGTGAAGGGATGTGGGATTTGGACATAGAAGGGAACGTTTTGAAGCTAAATAAGTATGCGATGGAGATGCTGGGTTTTGGTAATCCGGTGATCACCCACGCTTTTGATAAATTCTTTGAAGTCCTCCATGAAGATGACCTGGAAGCAACAAAAAAAGCCTTAGAGGAGCATTTAGAGGGCATTACACCTTACTACGAAAGAGAATATCGACTTCGTACCAAAGACGGAGGCTGGAAATGGATACAAACGAGAGGCCGCGTAGTTCAGCGAAGGTCCGATGGTACCCCTTTGCGAGCCATCGGTACACACATTGACATTAATGATCGTAAAATGGCCGATTTTGCCTTGCAAGAGCAAAAACAGCTGCTCAGCAGTCTAATGGCTAATTTACCGGGTATGGCCTACCGTTTAGATGTTGAAGACAACTATAAGGCCACTTTTGTGAGTGAAGGTTCATTACAGCTATTCGATATACCTAAAGAAAAGGTCATGCAGGAAGGCATATCACCTTGGGATCTCGTTTTGCCGGAGTATTATGATGCAGTACGTTCTTTTTCAGAGGAGCACGTGGCCAAACGCTTAGGTGGGGAGCAAATCCTTCCCGTAAAAAGTCAAAACGGACAGGTAAAGTGGGTTTTGGATAGGTTTAGGGTAGTTGAGATTGAAAACCGACCCATAATCGATGGTTTACTTATTGATATCACGGAAAAACTTGAAAATGAACAACGTCTCCAGTTGGCCATAGAGGGAGCTCGACAAGGTACGTGGGATTGGGATGTAAGAACGGATGCGCTGTCCTACAATGATTACATGGCAAAAATGCTGGGTTATGAACCTCACGAGATGGAAGGTAACGCTCGGTTTTTCTACGGTCTATTGCATCCGGAGGACAAGGATGGGTCGATCCAAAAATTGAAGCAGTATCTTAGAGGTCAAACAGAGCTTTTTGAGCAGGAGTATCGTATTCTGACAAAATCAGGTGATTATAAATGGATA
>JBCCIX010000095.1:0-11634 GCA_039028075.1 Bacteroidota bacterium
AAAGATATGAACGCATACAAAAGTAAAATCGCTCAAGAACAACAACTGCCCAAAGAAAATGTGAGTGCGCTACTTGATTTGCTGGAAGGAGGGGCCACGGTGCCTTTTATTGCCAGGTATCGAAAGGAAGTTACGGGGGGTATGGACGAGGTGCAGATTGCAGCGGTTCGGGATCGCTTGGAACAATTACGGGAATTGGAAAAAAGACGGGAAGTCATCATAAAATCAATCCAAAATCAAGAAAGACTAACCGCAGCATTAGAAGAAGAAATAAAAGATGCTTCTACCTTAGCCGAATTAGAAGACATATATCTGCCTTATAAACCTAAAAGGAAAACTAAGGCTACCGTTGCCAGAGATAAAGGACTTGAGCCGCTGGCTAAGCTTATATTTGATCAAAAAACCGTAAACCATGCTACGAGAGCCTCGAAATTTATAAGTAAAGAGTTGGGTGTTACCTCTGTTGCTGATGCCCTTCAGGGAGCACGTGATATTATGGCAGAGTGGATAAATGAAGATCATCAGGTGAGGGCTGCTATACGTAAATTGTTTGAGAAAGAGGCAGTGATGAGGTCAAAAGTAATCAAGGGAAAGGAATCAGAAGGTGCAAAATTCAAGGATTACTTTGATTGGAGTGAGCCGGTTTCCAAAGTACCCTCGCATCGTCTTTTAGCCATGCGGCGGGGAGAAAAAGAAATGGTGCTTTCATTGGACATTTCCCCCGAGGCAAATACGGCTATTGGACTTATTGAAAAACGTCTTATAAAATCGACCGGTGCAGGTGCAGATCAGGTGAAAGAGGCCATTGCAGATTCATATAAACGATTACTCAAACCTTCCATGGAAACTGAATTTAGACTACGTTCAAAACGTAAGGCGGATGAGGAGGCCATTCAAGTGTTTTCAGAGAACTTAAGGCAGCTGCTGTTGGCAGCACCTTTAGGTCAAAAAAACGTGCTGGCGATTGATCCGGGATTTCGGACCGGATGTAAAGTGGTTGTTCTGAATAAGCAGGGAAAATTGCTTGCGAATACTACGGTATATCCCAACGAGCCACAGCGTCAAACTAAAGAGGCTGGTATGGAGATCAAGCACCTGTGCGAAGCGTATAACATTGAAGCCATTGCTATCGGAAATGGTACGGCGAGTCGAGAAACTGAGCAATTTGTGAAGTCAATCCGTTTAAATTCAGCTATTCTTGTTTTGATGGTAAATGAGAGCGGTGCTTCCATTTATTCAGCTTCTGAAGTGGCGAGAGAAGAATTCCCTGATCACGATGTTACGGTTCGGGGCGCTGTTTCCATAGGGCGGAGATTAATGGATCCACTCGCCGAATTGGTTAAAATCGATGCTAAATCTATTGGCGTGGGGCAGTACCAACATGATGTAGATCACACCTTACTTCAAAAGGGTCTGGACGAAGTGGTGAGCAGTTGCGTGAATCGAGTGGGTGTAGAATTAAATACGGCCAGTAAGGAATTACTTTCTTATGTCTCTGGCATTGGCCCTCAGCTGGCTAAAGGAATTGTAGAACATAGAAACGTATACGGGCCTTTCAAAGACAAAAAATCACTAACTACCGTTAACCGGCTTGGTGACAAAGCCTTTGAGCAGGCGGCAGGTTTTATCCGCATTGGAGATGCCGAAAATCCTTTGGATCGCTCTGCGGTTCATCCTGAGAGCTATCCTATCGTTGAGCGTATGGCAAAAGATGTAAACGCTTCTGCCAGGGAGCTTACACAGAATGCAAATCTTAGATCGAAAATTGATATCAGAAAATATCAAACGAAACGCATAGGTCTTCCAACGCTTAGGGATATCATAAATGAACTCGATAAACCCGGCCGTGACCCTCGCGATAAGTTTGAGGTTTTTGAATTTATGGAAGGCATCAACACCATTAACGATCTGCGCCAAGGAATGGAGCTTCCCGGTCTAGTGACTAACGTCACTAAGTTCGGCGCGTTTGTTGACATCGGTGTCCACCAAGACGGGCTAGTTCACATTAGCCACTTGTCGGATACTTTTGTGAAAGATCCTGCCGATGTGGTCAGCGTGCAACAAAAAGTGAACGTTCGCGTCTTGGAAGTAGACCTTGATCGAAAACGGATAGCCCTCTCTATGAAAGATAAACCCTACCCACACGTGAAAAAAAAGAATCGAAAGGACTCGGGAGGTAATATGTCTGAGAAGCTAAAGGAGCTCAAGGGGCTGTTCAACAACTAACTAATTTTTACTAAATTGCACTGTTCAATTCATGTTTATGAGGCGTTTTAGTTGGTTTTTAGTCTTGGTTTTCACTACGATGGGGAGTGTGAATGCTCAAAAGATTAAGTACAAAGAGTTGTATCCGCTTCTGGATTCCAGACAGTATGATTTAGCCATTCCGCTTCTTAAAAAATTTCTGAAGGACTCCAAGACGCTTAATCATCCCAATGGTAACTTTCAGTTGGCGATGTACTATGAGAAAATGACCTTGGAACAGGACATTCTTAAAAGTGCCGACGTTATGGCTCTGTACGCGGATTCAGCGGTCGCAGCTTACCAAAAGACACTTACCGTACTTACGGAAAAAGAAGTAACGAAAAGAAATCCAGCGTACTACGAGGTGTATCAACGACGTGATGTTCGAACGGGTAAGGTTGGAATTAAGTTTTCCGATATTCAGTACGATATTGAAAAAAAAGTCGATGCCCTTACCTCAAGGAAAGTGGCCGCTAACAATATTAATGTAGC
Organism: Bacteroidota bacterium; assembly: GCA_039028075.1. Lineage (GTDB taxonomy): Bacteria > Bacteroidota > Bacteroidia > Cytophagales > Cyclobacteriaceae > Fulvivirga. Next base: position 2,737 of record JBCCIX010000095.1, read on the forward strand.
GCTAGCCAATTCTTATAGCGCCTACAAAATTAGCCAGAGATTATATGCTGAACTGAGGAAAAAGTATCCAGATACCCGAAGACTATACCTTCAGGCTGACGAAAAGGTACTGCACATCCTAGATACGATGGCAAAGCAGGTTGACCTGGCTACGGTGGATGCTGGTAAGATGAAGGAGGAGCTGGGCAAAGTTGAGCAAGCCGGTTATGACCCCAAAATTGTGCTCCGCCCCATTGAAACGTACGAAAATGATGGTTTAGATACTGCGAATTATTACGCAGATGAAATCGTGTTCTGGGCATATGATGATTGGGTAAAGGTTGTCACCGAGACCATTAATAATCAGGTTAGGCCCCTGATGTCGGACTTGATAAACTACGATAGTGAGCTGGCTAAACTTAAACAAAATACCCTAAAAGATTCAGTTTCCATGGTGGGTCAAATCACTGATATGACCTCGCTAGAAGAACAGCTAAAGGTATTTGATCCCAACCCACTGCCGATTAAAATATTTGATGTTAAAATTTCAGAGTTGCAGTACTTAGGCAAGCTAGTTGAACATGATGATTATGCAGACAGTTCGGATTTGGTTTACACTGTAGATATTTTAGATAAAAAAGTAAAAGCGCTCTCTACCTACGACAGTCTTTTGAACGTATTGTCTTCCTTCCCCTACCGTGAAGAGGCCTTGAATTACCGTCCGTATTTGACTGAAGTTTTCGGAGATCTTGAAACATTCGAAGCCTACATTGAAGAAAACAAAAAGTTCGCTGATGATGAGTTTAAAGAGAAAAGTCTGGCACTGAAAGCGATGAAACAAAGGGTGAACTGGCTGATTTCAGAGTATGACTCAATTCCTCTGTTTGAGTTGGATAGTGAGATGAGTTCAACCAAGTATCTTCCTGTCGCCATTGATTCGATCTACACGGCAGGCTTATTTTTTGATAACGAAAGTACGGTAAAGGGATATTTCACATTACTTAATAAGGAGCGGACAATACAGAATAAGGTAGAATTTAAAGTAAATGGGGAATTCTTTAATCGCATGAATGTAGTAGATGTTGAAGCTATGGTTAACAGGGACGAATCAGGTCAGATATACCATCTGCTATTTTATTTGCCTATGCCTGAACAAGAAACATATGTTGCTGAGCTGTGCAAAATCTACACTGCTGACGGCCTGGCCTGGGAAAAGAGTCTTACCTTAGAAACAAGTCCCTCATCATTGGACGTTGCTGACGGTACAGGAGAGATTCAAATTAGCTATAACCTTGATAACTACTTCGGCGATAAGCAATTGGCTTCCGGTATTACCTTGGATAAAAAGGGCCAAGTGCAAAGCAATTAAAGCGCTTTAAGTTGGGCTTCAATCTTAATCGAAAGGTCTTTGCTGGCTGGTAGTAGCGGTAGTCGTACGTGGTTCTCGCAGATGCCAAAATACCTCAATATTTCTTTTAAACCTACGGGATTACTCTGTTCGTACATCAAAGGGTTTATTTCCAAAAGTGTTAAGATCTTGCTTGTGGCTAAACGAAAGTCACCGGATGCTGCCGCCTGTTTAACCTCTTGGAAAATGTTACTAAATGCATTGGCCAAAACCGAAATAACACCAACTGCGCCCATAGAATACAAAGCGGTTGTGAGCATGTCATCACCGGAGATAAGCATGAAATTATCGGGTTTATACTTGACTATCTTCATCGCCTGAACCAGATCACCAGAAGCTTCTTTAATACCTATGATATTAGGTTGACCAGCTAATTCCAGCGTAGTATCCGCTTCTATGTTTGAACCGGTTCTACCGGGAACGTTATACATGATTACCGGCACTGGGCTCTCGTTGCCAATGGCGGTATAATGCTCAATGATCCCAGCCTGGGTGGGTTTATTATAATAAGGACTCACTGAAAGTATGGCTTCAATACCTTGAAGATCAGTTCTATGTATGGTGCTAATAACATCCTCGGTATTATTTCCACCGATGCCATACACAATGGGAAGATTGCTCGGGTTATTGTGCTTGACAAATTGTAACACCTCAAGCTTTTCAGAAGCGCTCAGTGTTGCTGATTCCCCGGTTGTACCTAGAACAACGTAATAGTCTGCTCCTTTTGCCGCTGTGAAGTCTAAGAGTTTTTTTAAGCTTTGAAAATCAATTTTCAGTTTTTTATCAAAAGGTGTGACCAGCGCTACGCCGGTACCGAACAATCTTTCCATAATTAGGCCAGCAGCTGGGTATACTTATACATCTCCACAAGCAGGCTATCCACGGTTTTATCTTTACCCTCAACCATCATTTCACAAAACCTTGCATTTTCTTCGTTGTAACCTCCTATCCTGCACTTCGCTTTACTCATTGCCAGAATATTATGAATGAGCGCATTACCTTCAATATCGATATAAAACAAATAGTCAAAGGATTGATTGACAAAATCTTTAATTACCTGTGATTCAAATTTACCCCAGAAATTAAATTCGCCAATAGAGAAAAAATCAAATCTAAATTCGAAATTTTGCATTCCTTTAGGGAGATACGATAGTACAGAAACCTTTTTACCATCGCGCTCTAAGTTTTTGATGAACTTCTTTATTTGTTCATGCTTATGAAGGTCTTCCACTGTAAATAAAATACCGGCCGTTTTAGCCGTATCATAAGCCAAATTTGCCCTTTTGGTGCTGTTTTTTTTTAGGTAAGAGCGTGTTTTAAGCGCTAAAAATTTCTTATTCAACATCTTGGTCGATCATAGTGTCGAATTCTGTCTCGGAAATGATTTTAATCCCCAATTTTTGGGCTTTTTCTTTTTTGGCCGGCCCCATTTTATCACCCGCGAGCAAAAAATCTAATTTACCTGAAATAGCGGATATTACCTTACCACCATGTTGCTTTATTGTTTCTTTGAGCTGATCTCGTCCATAGTTTTCAAACACACCAGAGACCACGAATGATTTGCCTTCTAAGGCATTTGAGATATTGGTCTCTTCCTTTTCTAACAGTAGAAATTGTACGCCTGCCGCTTTAAGTCTGTCGATCTCCTCTTTATTTTGTTCGTTGGAAAAAAAACTAACTACACTTTCTGCGATGCGATCGCCAATTTCGGGCACTTCGATCAGTTCATCAAAGGTAGCATCGGCCAACTTGTCTATGCTTTTAAAGTGTTGGGCTAACTTTTGAGCCACCGTTCTGCCTACGTATCGGATCCCGATGCCAAAAAGTACGTTCTCAAAAGCTACCTCTTTGGAGGCGGATATGCCTTTTATAAGATTTGAACTGCTGAGTTCTTTAAATCCTTCCAGTTGCATAACATCTTCGTATGCTAAGGAGTAAAGGTCAGCGGGACTTTTGACGAGGTTTTTTTCATAGAGTAAGGCAATGGTTTTCTCTCCGAGGGAATCGATATTCATAGCCTTGCGCTGAATAAAGTGTTCAATTCTACCTTTGATCTGCGGGGGACATCCGGTACTATTCGGGCAGTAGTGGACAGCTTCTCCCTCGTAACGGATAAGTTCCGTATCACATTCAGGACACGCGTCGATATATTCTACCTTTTTGGCTGTTTCGGGTCTTTGGGCCAACTCTACCGCCGTAACTTTCGGGATGATCTCGCCCCCTTTTTCGACAAAAACCGTATCGCCTACCCGTAAGTCAAGGCGCTCAATTTCGTTCGCATTGTGGAGAGAAGCTCTTTTTACTGTAGTTCCTGCCAGAAACACCGGTGCCAATTCAGCAACCGGAGTAACTGCTCCCGTGCGGCCTACCTGATAGTTGATGTTTCTAAGTACCGTAGAAGCGCTTTCGGCTTGATACTTAAAGGCGATTGCCCACCTTGGACTTTTTGCGGTGTAGCCCAGCACTTTTTGTTGTGCGGAGTGATTTACTTTTATCACAATGCCATCAGTTTCCAATGGAAGCTCATGGCGTTTGTTTTCCCACTTTTCGATGTACTGGATCACCTCTTCAATATTTTGGCATTTCAAAAAAGTCGGTGATACATGAAATCCAAGTTCAATAAGTTTGTTGATTGATCTTTCGTGAGAATCCAGCTCGTCAGCATCGGATATCATTGCGTATAAATAGCAATCCAGGCCTCTTTTAGCTACAATACTGCTGTCCTGCATTTTTAAAGTGCCTGAGGCGGTATTTCTGGCATTAGCATACGTTTCCTCTCCAATATCTTCACGCTCTTTATTGAGCTTCTCAAAATTAGCTTTAGGAAAGAACGCTTCTCCTCGGGCTTCAAATGTCTGAGGATAACTACCTTTTAAACTCAATGGAATGGTACGAATAGTTTTTACATTATTGGTGATATCATCCCCTCGGGTACCGTCGCCACGGGTTACACCACGCACCAGAAGTCCGTTCTCGTAAGTCAGGCTCAAGGCGACACCATCGAACTTTAATTCGCAAAAATACTCGTAGGTAGCATCACTTAACCCTTTGGCTACGCGCTTGTCAAAATCTCTAAGCTCATCGGTCGAGTAGGTGTTGCCTAATGACAGCATAGGATGCTTATGCTGAACCGTTTCGAACTCCTTGGTAATAGTACCTCCCACGCGCTGGGTAGGAGAATCGGGACGCTTAAACTCCGGAAATTGTGCTTCTAAATTAATCAGCTCATCGAGTAGCTGATCAAACTCAAAGTCCGATATTTCATTTCTGTCCTGCTGGTAATAAAGGTCGTTGTGGTAGTTTACCTGCTCTGAAAGCTCAGCGATTTTAGCTTTTGCCTCTTGTTGGGTCATCCTACGGTAGGCTTACTTCGTTGGATCTTGATATTCTTTACTAACTTCGGATATATCAATCCTATTGTTTGCTCTATCCTGGTCTGCCATTCGTTCAGATGAGTCGATCTCCATTACTTTGATGTCATTTATATTTCTATTTAGCTTGACCGTGTAAGTAGGATTAGTCCAGGGCCAGGCGGTCTTGGTGACACGCTCAATATCTGTATCTTCAACACCTTTCGCGCCACGCATAATTCTCAGTGGGATGTAGAAAATTTCTTTCGAACCATCGGCGTACTCTACATAAAGATCGATAGGCATGATCATATCCCCGAGTCGCTCCAAGGTGACGTAGGTGGCACTTTCTTTACCTATAACGGTTTTAATGCTATAGTCAATTTGCTTCGTAGTATACACGAAATGCTCCAGGTACCAGTCTAACTGCATTCCTGAAGTTTTTTCCATCACTCGGATAAAATCAATGGCCGTAGGGTGCTTAAACTTCCACTCATGGTAATACCGGCGCATGCCCTTCATAAAAGCTTCTTGTCCGATGACATAGCTCAACTGATCCAGAAATACAGCTCCTTTAGAGTACGCATTAACACCGTAAGACCGGTTGGTATTGTAATGATCAGCATGCGTCATGAGAGGCTCTTCATTGCCACTTTGAGCCATAAAGCTGTAGGCTCTTCTTGAGCCTCCGTGAGGATTAGCTTCGCTTTCGGGATTAAATAAGTACTGCATGGTTACAGCGGTAGCATAAGAGGTAAATCCTTCATCCATCCAAGGATATAAACTCTCGTTGGTAGCCAAAACACCTTGATACCAACTGTGTATCATTTCATGTACGGATACGCCCACAAGACTGCGGAAACTGCGTTTACCCGTTATTAGCGTAGCCATCGGATATTCCATGCCTCCATCCCCACCTTGAACAAATGAATACTGATCGTAAGGGTATTTTCCGAAATTTAAACTCATGAACTCCATGGCTTTAACCATCGTTTCGGGCAGCTTACTCCAGTTTTCTTCGGTTTCCTCATTTTTTTCGTAAAAGAAGTGCAAAGTGGGACCATTAGGCACCTGTGCTGTCGTATGTGTGTAGTCCGGATCAGCGGCCCACATAAAGTCGATCACATTTGGGGCCTTAAAATGCCAAGTCAAGTCCTTAGTGGCGGTAACTTCCTTATCGGAATATCCATGTCCTATCTTATCCGCGTTTTGCAGATAACCCGTTCCGCCAATGGTATAGGTAGGGTCGATGGTAATTTTGACATCAAAATTGCCCCAAACGCCGTGAAATTCACGCCCGATATAGGGATTGGTATGCCATCCCAGATAATCGTATTCTACAACCTTAGGATACCACTGTGACATGGAATAGGATATCCCTTCGGCGTTATCCCTACCGGACCGTCTGATCTGCCGGGGCACCTGACCCGTAAAGTTCATATCAAACGTGCTCTTTTCACCCGGTAAAATCGGTTTGTTCAGTATTACTTCCAGCATAGTGCCTTCCGTACTGTAGCTCACCACTTTGCCATTTTGCTTAAGCATGTCAATGTGTTGGAAGCCGATTTCATCATCGCTCAACTCCGAAATACGCGAACCCACTCTACGGTCCGGATCGGCAATCGAGAGCGAGCGCTCATCCATCATGCTACCGGGTTGGAAGGCATTAAAATAGAGATGGTAGTACACTTTTCTCAGCGTATCTGGTGAATTATTGGTGTAAACCAGCTTTTGATCCCCTGTGAACTGATGTGTACTTACATCCATTTTAATATCCATAGTGTAGTCTACATGTTGCTGCCAATAGGTTGCAGAGGTGGATTGAGCGGTGGCTACGGTATCCAATAAAACCAGAAGCGCTAAAATTTTGATAGATCGCATTAGCATGAATTTAGATAGTTAAACGAGTTCGAAATTATTGAATGCCATTTGGTTATTCAAATCGGATGATACGACTGGTAAATTAGTCGTCTGAGTTATCCAGAAATTGATTCAACTCAACTTCTGTATTTCTAAGTTTAGTTTTGCAGGCTCTGATCAGGTCAGAGGCGCGTTTCACTAATGTAGAAAGCTCGTCTATGTCGGTATCTCCGGATTCAATCTTTTGGATAATTGATTCCAATTCTTCGATGGATTCTTTGTAGCTGCTTGGTTTCTTAGTCATTTTGTCTTTGCACTTCTTTCACGATACTCCTCACTCTTAATTTCCTGCCATGGGTTTCAATAAGATCACCAACTTTCAGGTTTTGCGGCGTTATTGATCGTCCATTCAAGGTGGTAAGTGTATATCCTCGTTGAAAAGCATTTGATGGATTGAGTAAACCCAAAGCCTGCTCGATAAGGTCAACCTTGTGATGCTGCTGTTGAAATCGTTGATTTATTTTGGATTTGAGTAATTCTTTGAGCGAATTAAACTGAGCCTCTTCTCTAATTAAGTTTCCGTTTGCTAAGGCAACGACTCGCTGATTATACACAGAGAGGGACTGATTTCTGAGTTTAACTATTTCGGTTACTTTTTGATATAACCTGCTGAAATTAAGGTCTAGTTGCTCTTCAAACGCAAGAAAACTGCCTATGATAAATTCTGCTACGGCTGTAGGTGTTTTTAGTTTTGTATGGGCTACTAGATCGGCTATAGTTTCATCTCTTTCGTGTCCGATACCTGTGAGCACAGGTATAGGAAACTGAGCGATATGGGCCGCTAGCTCGTAACTATCAAAGGAATCCAAATCTATTTGCGAGCCACCACCTCTAATGATGACGGTAAGGTCAAATTTATGTTCCTGATCGTGAATAGCAAAGAGCGCGTTAATGATCGATTCCGACGACTGATCACCCTGCATGGAGGCTTTAAACAACTGAATTTCAAAATCATATCCTTTAGGATTACTTTCAAGCTGTTCGATAAAATCTCCATACCCGGCCGCTGAAGGTGAACTAATCACCGCTATCCGCTGAGCCACTTGAGGCAATAGGAGTTCTTTGTTCAGATCGAAGATGCCGTCCTTTTTCAATTGATCTATGATTTCTTGCCTTCTTCTAGCTCTTTCACCCAAGGTGTAGTTAGCGTCAATGTCTTTTATGTTTAAACTGAATCCATAAAGCTCGTGGTATTGGACATTTACACAGCACAGTATTTTAAGTCCTTTTTTGAGCGATTCTCCGGTTATACCTTCAAACCATACCGATAAATTTCTGTAGGTATAACTCCAGATGGTAGCCCGGGCTTTAGCTACTACTTTATCCTTTGATTTCTCAACTAGTTCTAAGTAGCAGTGACCACTCTGGTGGTTTCTAAGCTCTCCTATTTCTGCTACTACCCAATAGGTAGGTTGTAAGTTAGCGTCAAGGGTAGCCTTTATGGTTTGATTTAGCTCTAAAAGGGTTAGTTGCTCCATAGAAGAGCGACAAATGTATCAATAAAGTGTTAACACCGCAGAGTTCTACAATTGAAAAAAATAGCTCGCATTAAGGCTAATAAAACCGCTGTTGACCAGGTCTTCACTTTGTCCGGGAAGCTCCACCGGAATATTGTAGGTGTAACTGGCCAGAAAGTTCAAATTACCTTTTCGCAGCGCTATCGGAAGTGAGAGACCGTAATTAAGCAGCCCAAAAGTATTTGGAAACTCTTCTTCAATATTGACCCGGCCCGGATCATTATTGGGGTTATCATCATTGAGCAGTCTGAAGCGCTCCCTCAGCGTTAAGTCACTTTCGTCACGAGTGATATTGAAAAGATAACTTGTACTATTGCCAAATAGCATATTGGTGGTAGGCATGAACGTAATTTTGTCGAAAATCCAAAAATTTTTGATGGTGATGTTGCCAGTTATGTACCAGATGATGCGATGGGCAGTAAGGGTATCGCCCAGTATAGCAGAGTAGTCGAGACCCGTATCTATTTTACGGCCCGTCGTAAACAAAGCGCCATTATAACCATTAGAATAGATTTGAATATCTGGCTCTCCGTTTTGGTCACTGTTATAAAAATAATGATCATAGCTTAATGAAAAACCCCACTGGGTTCCTATTTGACCTAAGTAGCCAGCTGAAAATAAATTTAAGTAGTAGTTGGGGTCACTTACATTGTTCGTGTAACCCGTTAGGTCCAAGAAAGCGCCTGATTTGTGATAGTAAGCAGCACCGAACGAAAATCCGAAT
>JBCCIX010000096.1:0-11569 GCA_039028075.1 Bacteroidota bacterium
CTTTTATACTACTAATAAATGAGGTTTACTTTGTGGTGATTGGATCGATATTTCACACATTCCTACCTAAAACTTTGAAATGCTGTCTTGTAAAACCAATAAATAGCAGTAAGTTTGCAAACTCTAATAGAAACAGACGCGAAAAGGATAAGATATGGCTAACCATAAATCAGCTTTAAAAAGAATACGGTCTAGTAACGCCAAGCGGCTCAGAAACCGATATCAACATAAAACTACTCGTACATTTATTAAAAGATTAAAAGAAACTACGGATAAAGCTGAAGCTTCCGAACTGTTGAATAAAGTGGTGTCGATGATCGACAAGTTGGCGAAAAGAAATATAATTCACAAAAATAAAGCGGCTAACAACAAGTCCAAATTGACTAAGTACGTGAATAGTTTGTCTTAGCGGAAGAATATTAGGGACTTTTAAGGTTCAGGTCAAGTATCCGATTACAACTTTTTTTAACTAACGTGTAACCTAACTTCTCTCCCTCCGAATACTTTAAAAGCATCGAAGAAAACCCTAGATAAAGCCTGAAAGAAAAGTTCGGTATCATTCAAATTGAATTTATTATGGCTGTATACATCATTGCTTTCTGAAAATTTAAACCCTATTTTCCTGAGTTCGATAAGTGCTCGATAACTCAAAAAACTATTGATTCTCCGATCACTCTGGGATCTGATGTCAAGTTGAAACCGTTCTTCAATAACTCGTAATTCTACACTGACTTGATCATCAAAAAAGCAAAGTTTGAGCTTATTTATTGTTCGCTCCGCTAATAGATCCACATATTCTCTAAGTAATGCACTTCGTTTTAGTTCTTTTGGGGGCTCATTAAGTAAGCTCAGTTCCCTTTCGCTTTTCTCAATTTGTCGTTTACGCCACTGAACTTCAAACTCTCTGTACCTACCTAAGACGTTTGAGTTACGCTGATGATCACTGGAAGCCAGGATTCGAATGCTCTGCATGAGACTTTCTTTCTGGCTGAACTGCGGATCCCTTAGATTTTCCAGAACATTGAGTTTATCTTCAGCGAGCGCTAGTGCACGCTGGAATCCTTCAGCACCAGCAAAGTCCCCATCATAAATACAGAAATTAACTTCCTGCTTTAAGTAATAACATTCTTTACGAAGTTCCTCTATCAGCAAATTTAGTCTAGCTAGTTCCGATTTCATTTACTTCACGCCCTCACAAAACAAAGCACTTTTATTTTGTGTATTTCAGATTTTAACTAATCTAATACATTTTTATCTTTATCTCTTGTCAAAATACTAGCATGTACAAATCCTTAAACATAAAACACTGGGCGGAAGAAGACCGCCCACGAGAGAAGCTATCCCTAAAGGGAAAGTCCGTGCTTTCTGAAGCTGAATTAATCGCTATTCTCATTAGGTCAGGCACCCCTTCTTTGAGTGCGGTAGATGTCGCTAAGGGCATTCTTAACTCGGTGGGAAACGACTTAAATCAACTGGCCAAGCTTACGGTGAAAGACCTTACTAAATTCAAAGGTGTAGGAGAAGCAAAAGCAATCAGCATTGTGGCGGCGCTGGAACTAGGCAGGAGACGTAAAGACACTGAAAATGCAAAAAGACCTAAAATAAGATCGAGCAAAGATGCCTATGAGATTATGAAGTCGGATTTAATGGACCTTACTCACGAAGAATTCTGGTGCTTACTGCTTAACCGTAGTAATGTGGTCATCAAAAAATACTTAGTAAGTAGCGGCGGTGTTTCCGGTACGGTGGCCGATCCCAAGCTGATCTTCAAAGCAGCCTTAGAAGTTCTTGCTTCAGGGATCATTCTAGTGCACAACCATCCTTCCGGTAATCTCGAAGCGAGTCAAGCTGATATTAATCTCACAAAAAAAATCAAGACGGCCGCTCTGGCTTTAGATATTTCTTTGCACGATCATCTTATCTTTACCGAGCAGGGCTATCTGAGCTTTGCCGACGAAAATTTATTGTGATCAATGAATAGGAACCGGGTCATTTTATCGATTGGTCTTATAGTTTTAGTGGTCATATTCATCTACAGTCTAGGAGGTGATTACAGTGCAGAAGAATATGCCGAATATATCCAAGAAGAGCGTGAAGAACAGGAACGTTTTATGCGCTATGATGAAGAATCACCGTTTGTAATGAGCGATGTGGAATTTCAACCTTTGAAACACTACCCCGCCAATCTAAAGTTTAGAATAAAAGGTCGTTTTGAGGCCATTGAGACTCCGAAGATACGTAGTCTCGCAACTAATGATGGCAACCAAGAGCAGTACATGGAGTATGGCTATGCCATTTTTGAGTTAGAAAATAAAGAAAATAAACTGCTGATCTTTGAAAATGTAGTGGAAGATAAATTATTTCTCGCCTTCGGTGACGCTACCAGCGCGATTGAAACCTATGGTGCAGGGCGCTATTTAGATATAGAGCACTCCGGCGGAAAAACCATTAAGTTGGATTTTAATTTGGCCTACAATCCGTACTGCGCTTACGTTGACAACTTTAGTTGTGCTTTACCTCCTCGTGAAAACCTACTGGAAGTATCCATTACAGCGGGTGAAAAAGAATACCATTAGCTAAATAGCCGCCGTAGAATCGTCTGCCAGCAAAAAAATGAAAATGGAGGGAGCTGCTTTGAGGTAGCACTTAAATGAAGTCTTTTTGTGCCTCACCTCCTGACAAAATTTATACCTTTGCGGGTTACAAAATAAACCTACCTAGGCGCTGTACGCCTGATTGAGCAGATGAAAATATCCTACAACTGGTTAAAGCAATACATAGAGATAGATGAGCCCGCAGAGAAGATCGGACGAAGGCTCACAGATACAGGCTTAGAGGTGGAGGGCATCGAGAAGATTGAACCTGTTAAAGGCGGGCTTCACGGAGTGGTAATTGGCAAAGTACTGACCTGCGAAAAACATCCGAATGCCGACAAATTGAAGGTGACTACCGTAGATATCGGTGGAGATGAACCCTCACCCATCGTATGTGGAGCTCCGAATGTGGCTGTCGGGCAAAAAGTAATTGTAGCCACCGTTGGAGCCACCCTGTATCCTAAAGGCCGCGAACCTTTTAAGATAAAAAAGGCGAAAATTCGTGGCGAGGTATCGCAAGGTATGATCTGTGCGGAAGATGAACTTGGTGTAGGAACTAGTCATAACGGCATAATGGTTTTATCTACGGAGTTGGCCAACGGCACTCCTGCTCTTGAATTCTTTGATTTCGAAGATGATTATGTTTTTGAGATTGGCCTGACTCCAAATCGGGCTGATGCCGCATCGCACATTGGTACTGCTCGTGATTTGAAGGCAGTATTACATAAGGAGATTCGTTGGCCCACGGTAGACAACTTCAAAGTAGATTCAAACGACAAAGCTATAGAAGTGACTGTAGAGAATGCGGAGGCCTGTCCTAGGTATAGCGGGGTGACTATAGCCGATGTGACCGTTCAAGAATCCCCTGAATGGCTGCAGCGGCGTTTAAGATCTATCGGACTAAGCCCCATTAACAACGTGGTAGATGTCACCAATTTTGTCCTCCATGAAACAGGTCAGCCGCTACACGCTTTTGATCTGGACGAGATCGACGGAAATAAGGTAATTGTTAAGACCCTCCCGGCGGGAAGTACATTTACAACCCTCGACGAAAAAAAACGAAAGCTAAAATCTACAGACCTCATGATCTGCAACGGCAAATCAGAAGGAATGTGCATTGCAGGTGTTTTTGGAGGTTTACATTCCGGAGTTAAAGAATCGACAAAAGACGTATTTTTAGAAAGCGCCTATTTTTCTCCTGACTACATTAGAAAAACGGCACAGTTTCATCAACTAAAAACGGATGCTTCATTTCGCTATGAACGAGGCACAGATCCTAGAATGACCCTGTATGCTCTGAAAAGGGCCGCAAGTTTGATCAAAGAAATCACCGAAGGAACTATTGCCTCTGAAGTGACAGATATATACCCGCAGGAAGTCCTTGATTTTGAAGTTCATGTCAAATACAAGCATGTTTCGAGGCTGCTGGGAATAGAACTAAGCAAAGACAAGGTCTTTGAAATATTAAATTCTCTTGACATCAGAACCCAGGAATTGGATGAGAATGAGTTCGTAGCCTATGTTCCACCTTACCGGGTCGACGTGTCCAGAGAAGCCGATGTTATTGAGGAAATACTGCGCATTTATGGTTTTAATAACATTGAGTTACCGGGTAGCTTCAGCAGTGACTACCTAGCGGAATTTCCCAGCATTGATACGGACAAGGCCCAACAGAGAATCACGGAATTATTAACAAATAGAGGATTTTATGAAATCATAACGAACTCTCTAACCAAACCGGCATACGCCGAAAAAGCCGAAAATATTGATAGCGGAATAAGTGTAAGCATATTAAATAAACTCAGTGAAGACCTGGGGGTGTTACGGCAATCCTTACTCTACAATGGATTGGAAACGGTATCGCACAATATCAATCGCAAACAATCGGATCTTAAGCTTTTCGAATTTGGAAAAACGTATTCAGTAATCGAAAAAAAGTATCAAGAAAGGAAAAGGCTTGGTATCTACCTCACGGGTTTTATCATTCCTGAAACCTGGAGATCGCCATCGAAAAGCGTTGATTTTTATCATTTGTCAGAAATAATAGAAGTAGTTCTAAAGAGATTCAATATCACAGTGGGTGATTCTAGTCCTATTCACGATTACCCTTTTGAATTCGGAATAGAGTTCAAAACCAACCGTGGAATTCTGGTGAGGTTCGGAAAGGTAAGAGGTGCTGTATTACAAGATTTTGGCATTAAGCAACAATTATTTTATGCAGACATCGATTGGGATTTGCTTTTGAGCCTAACAAAGAATAATATAGCGTATAGAGAAGTATCTAAATACCCGGAGGTGAGAAGAGATCTGTCGTTGGTAATCGACAAATCGGTAATGTATGATGAAATTCAGGCGTTAGCGCTACAAAGTGAAAAACAACTGTTGAGGCGCATCAATGTATTTGATGTATATGAGGGTAAAGAGATTGGTGAAGACAAAAAGGCCTACGCTCTAAGTTTCACACTTCAGGACAACCAGAAAACCCTGACGGATAAGGTAATTGACAAAGCTATGGGTAAAATGATGAAGCTATTTGAATCAGAGCTTGGAGCCGTAATCAGGCAATAGTTATGAGTAATGATCTGCTAAAGTCGCAATTAAGCACGCTTGAAAGAAAGCTGAATTTATTACTAAGTGAGTTTGGGTCTGTACGCAAGGAAAAAACCCTTCTTAAGGCTGAAAATGAAGAGCTTAAAACACTTTTAAAAGTTAAAGACGACCAAATTAGCAGCTTTCAAAATAAGATTAAAATCAGTAAGATTGTAAATGGGATAGAGGCGACGGATGAAGGTGCTTCAGAGTTGAAGAAAAAGATTGATGTTTATATAAAAGAGATTGACAGATGTATTGCGCATCTGAGCAAATAATACAACGGAATGGAAGTTCTCTCCATTAAAATTAAAATTGCCGACAGGGAATACCCAATGAAAGTAAAGCCTGAGGACGAAGAAAGGGTTAGAGTAGCCGGTAAGAAAATTAATGAGAGACTTAGGTCGTACAGAGATCAATTTGGCATTAACGATAATCAGGATCTGCTTGCCATGGTTGCTTTCGATAGCCTGGTGGATAAATTGGCCATGGAAGAAAAACAATTTGATGCAGAAGACTCAGTGCTCATCGAAAAGGTTGAACACTTGAACAAAATAATCAGCAACTCTCTATAAGCTACATTTTACTTCTCCTTAGCGCTTGCTATCCTTAAATATGGAAACGTATAGAACGTTTTTATTATCATAAAATAAGGGAGCATGGAACTATTGATCTTTACAGGTATTGCTGCGGTAGTTGCCCTTGGCTTGGGCGTTTTCATTGGCCGCACGCTTGTGGCTAAAGCGAATAAAACCAAGGAGTTAGAAATTGAAGAGAAAGCCAAACTGATTATTAAAGAAGCTGAAGTATCCGCAGAAAGTATTAAGAAAGACAAAATACTTGAAGCCAAGGAAAAATTTATTAAACTCAAAGCTGAATTTGAGGAAGAGACAGCGCGAAAAAAAAATCAGATCATCTCAAATGAAAATAAGTTAAAGCATAAAGAGCAGCATTTATCTAAAGAATTTGAAAAGATCAACAAAAGAGATGGTGAAATTTCAGAACTGAAGGAAAAACTATCTGCCCAACTCGAGGTAATCGATAAAAAGAAAGCGGAGTTGGATAAATTTAATGAACAAAAAGTCACCATTTTAGAAAAAGTATCGAATCTCAGTGCCGAGGAAGCCAGAGAGCAACTCATTGAATCAATGACGGTCGAGGCAGAATCCAAAGCCTCTTCCATGATTAAAGATATTATCGAAGAAGCAAAGCTAACCGCAACCAAGCAAGCGAAAAAAATTGTTTTAGACACCATTCAAAGAACGGCTACGGAGCATGCCATCGAAAACTGTGTGTCTATTTTCAATATTGAAAGTGATGATATCAAAGGAAAAGTAATCGGACGGGAAGGGCGTAATATACGCGCTCTGGAAGCCTCCACCGGTGTTGAGATTATCGTTGACGATACGCCAGAAGCGATCATTATATCAGGTTTTGACCCGGTAAGAAGGGAAGTCGCCAGGCTTTCTCTCCATCGTTTAGTAGTGGACGGTAGAATTCACCCCGCACGTATTGAAGAAATAGTTGCTAAAACCAAAAAGAATATCGAAGATGAGATCATAGAAATCGGCGAACGTACAGTTATTGATTTAGGGATTCATGGGTTGCATCCGGAGTTGATCAAGATGGTAGGCAGAATGCGATTTAGATCATCTTACGGTCAAAACCTCTTACAACATTCTCGTGAAGTCGCTAACCTTTGCGCTACTATGGCCTCAGAGCTAGGGCTTAATCCTAAGCAGGCCAAACGAGCCGGCTTACTTCATGATATAGGAAAGGTGTGGCCTGAGGAAGCAGAAAAGCCTCATGCTATTTTAGGGATGGAACTGGCCCAAAAGTACAAAGAGCATCCTGTGGTCTGCAATGCCATAGGAGCGCATCACGATGAAATTGAGATGACTCATTTGATTTCGCCTATCGTACAGGCTTGTGATGCTGTATCAGGAGCAAGACCCGGTGCCAGAAGAGAAGTGATGGAAAGCTACATTAAACGACTAAAAGATCTGGAAGCGCTTGCATTGAACTTTGATGGCGTAAACAAATGTTACGCTATTCAAGCCGGCCGTGAGTTGCGCGTTATGGTAGACGCAGAAAAAGTAGCTGACGATAAAGCAGGACAACTATCTTTTGATATATCTCAAAAAATTGAGAGAGATATGCAGTACCCGGGTCAAATAAAAGTTACGGTGATAAGGGAAATGCGAGCAGTGGCGTATGCCAAATAATTTTTATTCTCTATCAACACTTCTAGAAAAGCACGGTTAATGGCCCTTGATACTTGCTATTACTGTAAAGAATAGTATAGTAATAAATACCCGCCGCTACATCATTAGCAAACCATTTAAAATCCCGATTTGTGCTGCTAAACACCGTTTGCCCCCACCGATTATGAATAATTACCTCTTCAAATTGCCCTGCACAATTATCTACAGGTAAATAGATCAGTCGATCTTCCTCGGACGGATTCTCAATAGTATAATAACCAAAGTAATCGTTTTGGTCAGGACTGGTTTTGGGTGTTATTACATTCGTTATGGCAAACTCATTGCGCTGAGGAATATCTTTGACATTAACCTTAATTGATAATGTGTCTGTTAACGGCAGAAAGCAGTTCTCGTCAAATAAAACAAAGTCGAGCGTTATATTCTCTTCAAAGTTGTTGTCCGTAAAGACGCTACAATCTATATCCCAGATTAAATCGCTATTGACTACATTAAGTCCCCTAACATTTTCAAATTGTAATCCACTAGGAGGCTCACTTACCAACACCAACTCCAGACTATCACTTTCAAATTCACGGCCTGTTAATCTTAAATTAACCGAATTGCCAACGATAATACTTGCAGAATCTTCTTCAAATTCTACGGTATTTAAGCTGCTGAAATCTAACTCAGGTTTCCTGCTAGGCGGTGGACCCAGCAAGAAATCTACCGTTAATGTATCTGTATTGGTAAATTGACAAGCATCCACATCTTCAACAAAAAATTGAACTCTTAACGAGTCCTGAGTTTCTAAGTCAATACTGCACGCTATATCCCATAGAACGTCACTCACCACGTTTTCTACTGCCTCTGCCTCAGGAAATACAAAGTCCACACTTTCAAACTGAAAGTTGATACCCAGTGCAGTAAGCTTTATAATATCCTGATCCTGATCAAACCCTCGTATGGTGTGCCTCGCCGTTTGGCGTAGCAAATAGTCAAACTGCAAGGAATCCTGGTTGGGGTTGTTAGACTCAAAGATAATAGGTTTGGATTGCTCCGGATCATTGATCAGAAGCGTTACCAGCAGACTCTGTGGATCTTCCCATTCACATTGGTCAAAATCTTCGGCTTCTAGTAAAATATCAAAAGCTTTAGTAACTCCACTAGCTGTCGGAACATCCCTTCCTGCGGAAAAATCCAAGTTAAGGATATCATCCTGGCAGTCAAAGTTCCATACTAGCCTGGTAACCGCTTCACCTGGCGCATAGGCAATATCGTCAACCTGAATACCAATATCAGAAAATTCAAATCCCAAGGGCGTTACGGAGAGGCTTACAGAATCATTATCATTATCGAAACTTCCCACAGTAATCTCTTGGCTACCTCCGGCACTAACCTGATTAAGAAAAGAAACCGATCCGGATCGGTTGACATCATCAACTTTAAAAAAAGCATTCTGATTGGGCGGTGGTTCCACATTTACCGACACAACAATGGTATCGAGGGCAGGTTGAGGGCACGCGTCATCTAAGCCAATTAAACCTATTTGATAGAATCCACTACGAACAAAAGGACAACTTGGAAAACAAACTGTAAAACGCGCTGTATCCGTATTACTTCTAATGGTTATATCTTGACCGGTATCAATTATATCGTCCAGATCTGCATCAAAATTGATAGGGATTGCCCTTAAATTGATATTTGATACGGAATCAGGATTATCCTCGTCAGCTCCTCCGGGGTTTTTTAGTAAATCCGTAACCAGTAGCTCTATGCACTTATCGTCGTCATCAAAATCGAAATTCAATACCGTTCCCTCATTATAAAAAGCACTTTCCCCTTCCTCTCTTGCACGCACTTCAGGAGCATTGTTTTCAAAGCAGCCCGCGGTAACTACCAACTGAAAATCACGCCTCATCTCACCGTGTTTTATGCCATTTCGAAACTCTTCCACCTTTACCGCAAACACATAAATACCTCGGTTGGTAGGTGTTACGGTCAATAAACCATCTTTTGATATAACAAGATCCGGATCGCCACCCACGACATTATCCAAATCAAAACCAGTCTCCCAAATTATATCAGGATAGGGACCAGAGGACGGGGGCGGTAGCGCATCTCCGGTGATAGTACTTAAAGGATTAACCAGACTATACACCAAAGAATCGCCATCATCATCCGTTCCGCCAAAGTCGGCAAAATAAAATACGTTAGCACAGGCAAAATCACTTAATGGAGGAAATAATCTAGGCGTAGAATTTATGAAAGGGTTCCCATCCTTAGTTACAGGAGGAAATTCCAAGTAAAATGTCTGTCCGGCAAAAACACCCGCATCAGGGGGGTTACTCACCGCATTGGTAATCTGATAATTACGACAACATCTTTGCCAGGATATGTAATAACCCTCAGGATCATCGTATAGGCTGGGACTAAGCTGAATCGTAGCAGAATAAAAAATGCGATCTGTTTCTAAAACTGAATCATCCGTACACGCCGGATTGGAATACAGCACATCCGAAGTTTGAATTAACGGTAAGGTAACGGTTCGAATGCGTTGATCATCTGATTTTCTATAAATATCAACGGTAACCTGATTATCTAAAGCTCCGGGATTACCAAAAATAGCGTCAAAATACAGGATCATATTGAGCCGATATTGGAAATCCTGAACGTGTAACAATTCAAATTCTCCGCCTACAATATGCGATCCCAAGGCACCAAACGTAGCAAGTATACAACTTAAAAAACTTAAAACAACGCGTTTCATTCAGAGCACTTTTCCTTCAGCTAGCTGTTAAAGATAAGTTTGATTGATTGGATATTTATACCCTTGAATTTAAAAAATAAAGTCTAGAATACATCTTAGTTATACCATTAGCTTCCTACACCAAGTCTGCGCTACGACATACTCAATAATTTATATCTTACATCTTATAAGTGGATCTGCATTTGGAAAAGCGGGGTATATACATATCAAAATGCTCTTTTAGCTGCATAAAACAAAATTTCACAGTTCATTAACTTTGACTGATATAGTGTGCGTCATGACCACAACCGATTGTTAATGTCCAGAAAAACGCAAAATAAATTTGTAAAACGGGGAGAAATACTGGAAATACAAATCCGCGATTACGCATTCGGAGGAAAGGGTATTGGTAGAATAAGCAACGAGCATGGCGAATTCGTGGTATTTGTTCCGAATACACTTCCGGGGCAGTCTGTAAAAGCGCAGGTAAAAAAAGTAAGTAAGACTTATGCAGAGTGTAAATTATTGGAGGTAACAAAGTCTTCAGAACATGAAGTGGAAGTGCCTTATCAAGAAATTCCAGGAGCGCCTTACATTAAACTACCCGTTGAAAAACAGCACGCCTATAAAAAGCAAAGTACATTTGATCTATTTAAGCGCATAGGTAAGGTTGCTGATATTGAATCGCTATTCGATGAATTTATCGTATCTCCCCGTACTTTCCATTACCGCAATAAAATGGAATATGCGTTTTCGGCCATAGGCTATGATCATGACCTTAAAATCGATGTCGATGAATTCACTCTTGGTTTCAAAAAAAGGGGTACCTGGTGGTGTGGAGATGATTTAAAAAGGGATTCCGGATTATTTGACCAAGAAGTGGAGGACAAGCTGAAATGGATCAAAGACTACTGCCAACAAACGGGCCTTCCACCATGGCATGGTCCCAAAAAAGCAGGATTTTTCAGGTATTTTGTAGTTCGCAAATCTTTCAAAACCAATCGATTGTTGTTCAATCTCGTAACTACGTCGGATAGCTTGGAGAAATTTGATCTACATAAGTTCTCAGACTTTTTGGTAACTCATTTCGGAGATCGAGTTGCAGGATTTTTACATACCACCAACGATGAAACCGGGGATCGAACCATTGCGACTAGCGGTGAGGTTCGACTCGTTTACGGAAAAGATAAAATCGTGGAGGAATTACTTGGTTTAAGCTTTGAAATTAGTGTGAAGAGCTTTTTCCAAACCAATCCCAAATCGGCTGAAAGGCTGTATGAAAAGGTAGCAGAGTATGCATTGGAGCGAAAGGAGACCATAGATAATACTATAGTACTCGACTTATTCTGCGGTACCGGCACTATCGGGCAAATTGTGGCTTCAAAAAGTGAAAATGCTCAAATCGTAGGTGTGGACATCGTTGAATCGGCCATAGA
>JBCCIX010000097.1:0-11557 GCA_039028075.1 Bacteroidota bacterium
AATCTTTTTTTTCAGCGTCATGCTGATCCGGAAAATAGGAAGAAGCATCTTATTAAGCTATCAGAAGGAAAAATTTCAAAATAAGGTGCATGAAACTTAGTAAGATCCCTCCTTTGTCGGGATGACCTATGTTTTGTCGTGTACAGAAAAAGAAAATTTTAAAGATGGGCCTCAAAGAAAGATTAAAGCGCGAATTAAAGACCGACCATAAAAGCGATGTGAATTGGGAAAAACGAAAAAATGATTGGCTCAATTCTATAGAAACGTTGTATGGACGAATTACTGGTTGGTTTAGTGATTATGAGAGCGAAGGTTTGGTCAGCTTCGATTACTCTGAAAAGACTCATTCAGAAGATTATATCGGTGAATATTCTACCAAAAAGTTACATTTAAGATTTACGAATGGTAAAGAAGTCGTCGTAGAGCCAATGGGTACATTAATAATTGGGGCTTGGGGAAGATTTGACTTTTATTTAAGAGGTTATAATTCACATAAATATTACATTTTGATATTCAAAGATGACGATCAAAGTCCTAGATGGAGTATAGTTAATGCTGAAACAAAGAAGGAGCAACAACCTTTGAGTAAAAGGTATCTTGAAAAGGTTATTGACACATGGTTCAGCTAAAATCTAAAAAACTTCAAGATTCATATTTTAAATTTTTGGCTATAAAGAACATGGCCATTTACGTTCAAACTCAGGCCTATACGAGATACGATGACAATTTCTTAAATACGATTGGTTTCCCTTTTGTTGGTGAAATTCAAAAAGAGAGAAAGCAATTTATTAATGATAAAATGGATACTTTAATAATTGCAATGAACGAGCTGATTATCCTTGGTTTGATTGCAGATTTTGAAAAATTTGTTTTCGATAGGGTTAAAAATGCCAGTGGTGAGATATCTAAAATTGTAAGCTCGGAATATAAATTGGATCCGTTTAAAAAGTTCTCAGATAGTTTTGTGAAAACAGCTGAAGATATTGATAAATTAACCACGATTAGATCTATGGTTTCAACAAAATTGTCTCATCAACTCTCAACAAAATTTGGACAAATAATAGATTATCGAAATCGTCTTGCGCACGGAAAAAGGTTTGGGAGAGACCCAATAATGTCGTTAGATTAAGTTGCCATAACCCTTGATGACGTTTTAGATAATATTTGAGAATAATGACTGAAGGGTATTATTATTTCTTTAGTACGGTAAACTCCACCCTTCTGTTGAAAGCCCTGCCTTCATCGGTTTCATTAGACTGAAGGGGTACTGTTTCGCCGTACCCTTTAGCTACGAGCCTGAAGTCATCAATGCCATTTTCAATTAGATAGCTAACCACCGCCTCTGCCCTTCCCTGCGAAAGATTCATATTATAATCGTCACCACCCTTACTATCCGTATGTCCGGCGATCTCAATTTCTAACGAGGGATTACTAGTTAAGAATTCCACAACCTTATCTAGCTCGACAAATGACTCTTCCTTTAGAGTGGTCTTGTCAAAGTCGAAAAATATGTTTTCCAAACGAACTGTAGTCCCTATTTCAATGGGCTTGAGATAAAGGTCCCTCGTAAGTAAACTCTGTTCCTCGGAACGGTACTGTATACTGTCCAGGCCATTGATATACCCTTCCGCCTTGGCCGTGACCGTATACCAATCCAAATCCATCAATTCTGTTTCATAATACCCATTTTCGAGTTGTTTGCGATAGACCCGTTCTCCATTCGCTTTCCTGATCTCCAATAAGGCCGGCACTATCTCCTCTGTCTTCTCATCATATACGGTGCCTGAAAGTAGGGCATTCTTCTTCAGTGGGATCATCAGAAAATCCTTCAGCATGACTGTATCATTCATTACCGTACCGATGTCAAGTTCACCGGGTGTATTAGCATATCCTTCACTAGATACTACAAAGCTGTAGATGGTTTCAGGTTTAAGGTCGGTGGTGCTATAGGTTCCCTCTCCGTTTTCTACCGTGATCGTGTCGATAGGTGTACTTTCTTCCGAAATAACGATTTGTGCTCCAATGCCATCCCCCGTCTTTTTGTCGGAAACAAAGCCTTTAAGCTCAATGGTGATCGGTCGCTCCACGAGATAGAAAATATCGAGATTTCCCCCGTCTATCGTTCTGCCCGATTGGGTGGTAAATACATTGCCGTGTGTATCAATAGACATGTAACTATCAAACGCTCTGGTGTTTAAAGGCCGTCCTACATTTACAGGCTCGGACCACTTGAGCCAGCTATCATCCAGTCGCGTCGTTTTCCAAATATCCATACCGCCGATACTACCATCGGTTTTTCTATTACTGGCGAAATACATCGTTTTATCGTCAGGTGCCAAAAAAGGTCCGAATTCATCACGGCTTGTATTCAACGGTGAAGAAAGCTTCAATGGCCTTGACCAAGTATCTCCTGACTTCGTAGTCAAATAGAGGTCGCTAAACGTAGCATTCTCCTTTTCACTAAAGTAAAGGACCATATGATCACCCTTGGCTGACATCGTAGCCCCATAGAATTTACCCTGATTCATTTTCTTAAAGTCAGTGACCTTGATCTCTTCAGGTTTAGTCCAGGTGTCGCCGGTTTTATGGGTGAATGAAAACCCATCGGAGTTTTTACCGGAGCCTCCCATAATCAAAAGGGTATTCCCATCTGGCATAACCGTAAATACCTGATTAGCACGGCTGTTATTGAGTGGTGCTCCTAACCTTTCGGCGGGTCCCCAAACATTACTTTCTGTAAGATGCGATACCCAAATATCCTGGCTGTTTTCTTTCCCGTAGGTGTTCTGGGGATGATTCTTTACGAAAAAGTAAAGTGTCTTACCGTCGGCCGAAACTACGGGAGCGCCTTCGTGAAAACCGGTATTGACTTTTCGGCCTAGATTTTTGAGTTCATAACGACCGTCAAATTCCTGAGCATACAAGTCAGATATAATCAAACATAAGCTCAGTATTAGGTATTTCATACAATCCATATAATGCTTAATGCCATCTAAGGTAGTTAAGTAAATGCCCAAAGTAACTTTGATTTTTTATTAAACTCAAATTAAGTCCTTACGAGGAATTTAAGCACATAATGGCTAACATCACTTCTTAACAGGTTGTCTACTAAAAGCTAAAACATCTTTTTATATGGTTTCTCGTTATTGATGAGATGAGAGGTACTATTTTAACAGCGGTTCTGCTATCTTCTGTTTTGATCAGCTATGCTCAAGAATCAAGGATAGAGCTTATAGGTCAGATCCTCAATGCTGAAACCAAAGAACCTGTACCCTTTGTACATGTAATTAATGCAAACCAGGAACTTGGCACTACTAGCAATACGGAAGGTCGTTTTTGGATGAAAATGAAAAAAACTGATACCTTAAAGCTTTCGGCCATTGGCTTTAATTCATTTCTTTTTACCCTCAAAGAAGATATAACAACTACAAAGCTGTACGTAACTTTGGAACTGAATTCTTCCACGCTAGAACTAGAACCGGTAAAAGTCTTCGCTTATCGCAACGAACAAGCATTAAAACAGGCTATAATTAACACTAAAGTACCCTTAGAAGAGGACAGCCAACGTATTGAACTTCCAGGGTTCTATTATGGGCCTCCAAAAAAACCTAAAGATCTCCGGTTTGGACCGAATGGAATAACCGTGACCGGACCATTTGCATTACTTCAAAGGAAATTTGGCAGGGAGGCAAAAGAAAGTAAGAAACTTTTAAAGTTGAACAAACAAAACAATTACCAGAAGCAGATACAGTCAAAGTACAATAAGCAAGTAGTGATGGAACTGACCGGTCTGAAAGAAGATCAAGTGGAGGATTTTATGGAGTTTTGTGCCCTTAAGGATTCTTTTTTGGGCTCGGCAAGTGAATATGAAATCGCGGTAGCGGTCAATGGGTGCTTAACGGATTTAAACAAAATAAACGTCGCAGATTCATTGGCTGATAAGCTTTCGGATCATTGAATTTTTTTGACATCATTTTCATGAGAATCATTATTATTGCGATATGAGAGTCGCTCTGGTTTCTGTTTTTATCTTTTTTGTTTCGTCATCTCTCTTTTCGCAAGTCGAATCTTTAGAAGTTATTGGTGAAATAATTAATTCGAAAAGTGGCGAAGCTGTGCCCTACGTACACATTGTCAATGACCAACTGAAGCTTGGTACGGTCAGTAATACTGAGGGTCGTTTTTGGATAAAAATGCAGCGAACGGATACACTCAAAATCTCTGCCATCGGTTTTGAAACATTCATCTTCACGCTAAAAGACGATGTAACGACTGATAAAATGCTAGTCACCATTGCGTTGAATCTCTCTACCATGGAGCTCCAACCGGTAAAAGTATTTGCTTTCAGAAACGAAGCGGCTTTGAAGCAGGCGCTTTTAGATACGAAAGTGCCACTAGAAGAACAGCAACGAGGAATTCAACTGCCAGGCTTTTATTATGGCCCGGAGAAAGAAGTTAAAATCTCCCCGTTTGGCAATCCGCTATCTTTTATCGCCAGCAAGTTTAGCAGAGAGGAAAAAGAGAAAAAGAGGGTGGCTAAATATCAAAAGCAAGTGGATTACCAAAAGCAAATCAGAGCCAAATACAATCAAGCTGTGGTCATCGAACTGACCGGTTTACCCGAAGATAAGGTGGAAGAATTTATGGTCTTTTGCAAGCTTAATGAGGACTTCCTCGGTCCGGCAAGTGAATATGAAATCGCCATCGCTGTAAACAAATGCCTGGTTGATTTTCAGTCCACTACTCCCATCGATTCGCTTTTGGAATCTGACGATAATTAAAAAGCCCAACCGCGAATACCCGTAGCCTAAACAGGTTATGGGATTAGTTCTTTAAAGCTCTTTTCTAAACCTAACTACCGTTTTTTTAGACTTCAGCGCGTCATGGATCATGACTTCCAGCGCATTTACTTTACGTGCAATAGAAACCTCCTCACTATCTAAAGTGGCATAGTTATAATTTTGAGTATTTACCTTAACCACGTAGGAACGCCTATCCTTCATTCCTGCAAAACCTCCTTTGACCGGATAAATAGTCAGTTCGGAAAATGTTTTTGCCTCCCTCCACGCCAATTCTGTAGTCGCATATCGGCCTTTCAAATACTCATTACTGGTGCCATCATCTTCTATTAAAGTAAAGGAATGGCTGGCACCAGGATAAATTTCGAGCGTCAATTTATCATTGGTTCCCTTTTCGATAGAGGTGGCATATTCACGTTTCGGTATAATGGCACCGGCTCTGACAAAAACGGGAATCTGCTCCAGAGGCGCCCTAACTTCTACCGTTCTTCCTCCCTCATGGTATCCCATCGTATTTGCTAGTACCCACGTTCCTTTCGGGAGAAACACGGATTTAGTTGACGCACCCTGCTCCACTACCGGTGCCACCAGTAACTCCTCCCCCAATAAATATTGATAGTGATGCCCCTCCATTAATCGCAGCATATTTTTAGCCTCCCAACGGCTCAGATGAGCGTACGTATACAAATAGGGAAACAACTCCATCCGGCAATGAGAGAGCGTCACGAAAAGCGAATCAGCCCGCTCAGAGTACTTCCAAGGTAGGTTTGAAGTGGGATTTTCGGGCTGACTGAAGAGTTCAAGTATGGGTGAATAGACCGAAAACTGCATCCATCGGATAAAAAGCTCCTCATCTATTTCGGCTCCCAGTCCGATGTCGTACCCTCCCGTATCGTTGGTTAAAAAAGGAATTTGATGACTCGCTCGTGCCGTGTCTGTATACCTCTTGACATTTTCCTGAAATGCCACCTTCGGGACCCATGGATTGAAAGATTTTGTAGGTGTCTCAATGGTCCAATCCGAACGGGTATCATCAGTCCATTTGGCCGGATAGCGTTTATATTGAGGATTATCCACACCACCTGAATGCGAAAGTACAAAGCCACGACCTTGGGTCTCCTTGCCAAACTCATGGCTCATTTCGAACATTGCTTTGACTACATTTAGCCTGGCGGTACGGTCCAACTTAATAAAATCGGCGCCCTCATCAAAAAAGTGCTTCATACGCTGCTTGAAATATACCACGGCCTCAGGATTGCTAAAGTCAATATTGCCGGTAGGTGTGGCCAATGTGCTGTCACCTTCAATGAACATGGCAGTACTTCTGCTCTTGTTATGCCATCCGCTGGTGTTTTGATATACGTCACGAAAAAATCCTCTGGACTGAAAATCTTCAAAGGCAGCTTCATTACCGGTCTGCTGTATGGCATCCCAGGTCCAAAAACCACCTTTAATGGTATGGGATTCCATAAAACTCCACATTGCCCTACGGTCAGGAAAAGATAGTGTATCCGCCACAAAGTCTATGTATTTATCCGGTCCTTCTCCCTGGTCATCAAAACTCCAAAACCATGAATCGATCCAGTAGGCATCAATGGGATAGCCGCGTTGCTGGATTTGCCGAATTCGTGAAATGGTCTGCTCTTGATTGGTATATCCGCCATACAGTACACCAAAAGCCCAGGCGGGTGGAAGGACCACGTTTTCATCCATCGTCTTAGGAGTATCATGGTAGTATTGATTTTCGCCATTCTTGGTACAAGCGGCAGTCAGTCCAAGAATGATCAGCGTTAGGAAAACTTTAGGTAAAGTCTGTCGATTTTTCATTTGCATATTATATCTCATTTATGAGATCTTCTGGTTGTGGTTAGACCTATTTATCACCTTTCATTTTTGCATACGCATTGTTCATCTTCTCTTTATAGCTTTCATACGTCCCGGCATATTCTAAGGTGTCCAAAGGGTGTATTTCACGTATATCGGTAGACACCTGAAACAAGCTATAGGTAGAATCTCTGAGATCATAGATCAGTTTGTAATCCGCTTCGAGCCACGCCCTGGCCGGGTTCAACATTGCCCATTTACCGAGCTTGGGAAAGTCAAAGAGTAACCCGTCGAAGGATCTTTGCACTGGATTATTTCTTTGCAAGGCCTTTACAATAGATCCGCCATCCATATAGTCAGGCAGTCGGTAAGTTGGATCTGCCAGATCCGCGATCGTAGGGAGTAGGTCTGCCGAATACACGGGCTGATCGAATTGCGTGTTTTGCTTTAAGCCAGGCCCAGCCATCAGAAAAGGAACCCGTACACCTCCTTCATGGACATCCCACTTTCCGCCGGAGAGCGGAAAATTGAGCGTCGTATCTTTTTTGATTAAGGGGTTGAACGCGGGAATTGACCCATTATCTGCCAGGTAGATTATGTAGGTATGATCTTCTATACCCAGTTCCTTGATCTTGTCAAGTACGATCCCGATACCTTCGTCTAAATCTTCTGTCATGGCGGCGATATAAGGATTATCGTGGATCTTACCTCTCACCTTTTTTTGGTATTTCGCTACCCTCTCTTGCGATGCTGTGACGTAGGTATGATTGGCATAGTAGGATAATTGAAGGTAAAAAGGTTTATTCCACTCCACCATTCTTTCCATGTAATCTGCGCCATGATAGCTTAGGCTTTTAGTCAGTTTAGGGTCTCTTTGTATTGACACACTGTCATGTTCGGCTGTAGCGCCAAAACCTCCTTCACGGTTTGTGGTTAAACCATCGCTTTCATTATATCCAAGTGCACCTGGAAGCATCTCCAAGTGCCACTTGCCAAAGTGTGCACAGTGATATAGCCCATTTATTTCACGCAGCATTTTTGGAATGGAAAGTAGGGTATCATGAGCGATTTTTGGATCGAAGTCTCCTACATAAGTCCGGTTCAGGCGGGTGGGTGCCTGCCCAAATTGAATGCTGTACCGCGTAGGCGCACATACAGAAGATGCCGCATAGCCCCGCGAAAAACGAACGGCAGTTTCCGCCAAACGCTCTAAATTGGGTGTCTCGTAGTAGTCGCTTTTCGAAACTAAACTCCGCAGGTCCATGCGCACTGATGTACCTGACCAGGCCTGGTCATCCGCGAGCAGAACAATAAAATTAGGCGGTTTATTAGTGTACTCTTTTTCAGGTGATTGTGTACAACTAAGGAGTAACACCAAAAAAACAATACGTACACTTTGCGTGGAGATCAATTTTCTTTTCAATGAAAAAGGTTAAAAATCAAGATCGAATTACAGGGTAGTTCGATCTTGATTGTATTTAGGTTTTATCGTTCAATTACAAGTCGCTTGGTTCGTCGTTTGCCCTCCTCATCCGTAAAGGTAAGCAATACCGTACCGCCAGCTAGGTTCTGCTCTTTTAAGTCCAGCCTGTAAGTTCCTCCATTTTCGAGATTGAAAACACTGGATTCCAGGAGTAAACTTCCCGACAGGTCGTAAATTCCTACTTTGGTATCTGTAACCGGGGCTTCACCGAAATAAATTTCCACGTAATCCTTCGTCGGATTAGGATATAGCTTCCAAACGGTATTATTTTCCGGATCTTCAAGACTTAGCACCTGATCTGAACTGGCTTTCCGCGCCGATGAACCTACCGGGCTCACAATAATCCTATCGAGTGGTCCCATATCGTAAAATTTCAATGTATTGTTACCTGAATTAAGACTAAGCGTAATGTCAAAATCGGCAGGACTACCTCCTTGATAGCAGAATAGTCCGGTGGTACTTACGGACACAGATTGAGCTGTACCTCCGTTGAGTTCATAGGCAATGGTTTGAGATGAGGTAGAAATATGACCAACCGTTACCTCATACGTACCCCCGGAAGGTACATTGACGTTAAAAGTCACGGCATCAGCTCCACTTGATGAGAAAATTCCCAGAACCATTTCATTATTAGATGCCGTATTACACGTCGCGATGTTGGCCGATCCGCTGAGGGTAGCATCTTCCGCTTCGTAGACTACCGGTGGCGCAGGAGCTGATCCCAAACCAAATACATCGACATAGTCCAGTACATTGATGTTGAAAATTTTGAGTGTATTATTCCCGGCGGTCAGGGTAATGGGTACGTCGATGACACCCGGGCTCCCTCCTTGAAAACACCATGAACCGGTCACCGGCAGATTTACCGTTTGGGGAGATCCTCCGTTAATTTCTAAGCTCGCAGTAATAGGTACTGCGGCAAAGTAGCTTAAGCGTACCGTGTACGTGCCGGCCTGATTTGCATTAATGGCATTAAAAAGAATAGCATTGTTGGCTCCTCCGTTGGCCTGACTTACCATCAGACCTTCGGATGCATTGCTACAATTGACCACACCTGCAGTTCCCGATAATGAAGCGTCTTCAGCTTCAAAACGGAGTGCAGACTGTGGTGTCACCCTGATCTTATCCATGACCATGGCATCAAAAAAGGCGATATCGTTCAGACCTTGGGGGAGGAACACGTCAAAGGTCATATCAGTGGGTGTGCCCCCCTGAAAGCAGGAAAGTCCGGAAGTTGTCACGTTTTCAACCACGGTTGTTCCACCATTCACCCGGTACGAAAAAGTCCGATCGCTAGTAGCAATATAGCTAAGCGTTACCGTATGGATGCCTGAAGTAGGTACATCGAGATTCTGAAATTCAATTCGGTTAGTGGGGCCTCCTGAAAAAAACTGCAGGGCAAGTGCCCCATTGCTGGCAGCCGCACAGTTCGTGGTGATCGCTGTGCCAAATTTCGTAGCGTCTTCCGCTTCCAAATCAGTATCAAGACTTAACGTAGTAGAACCAGGTACGGGGGTGCCGTTAAATGCTCCTACATGGGGGGAGTTTGCCATATTTACAGGATTCCCAAAAAAGTCTTCGGTAGCGTCAGCAGTAATTCCGGCAAAAATTCCCTGACCGGCGTGCGGAAATGGCGGTTCCGAAAAGTTCAAGCTGCCGTTCAGCGCTGCGCTGTTGGTTTGCAGCTTGTAGTCTTCCGGATCTGTCCCACCTGCATTTACATAGCCCGCGCTACCAAACGTAGGATTTGAATCCAAGTTTGTAAATCCGCTCACTACGGTTCCGTTATACACATTATTACTTACACTTAGTGTCGAACCGGAAGCGATATTTACGTTAAACTCCTTCTGCCCTACGCTCCCTTTAGGTCCCGTGGCTATGAGATTATTGTAGATATATGCGTTTTTTGATTTTAGGGAGATCCCGGTATTGAGATTAGCACCTGTAGTGGTTTCATTTACATAAATACTGTTATTGTAAATGTAAACCTCATCGGAGCGGGGGTTGTCGGCCGGTGCAAAATCACTGATCCAAAAGGTATTTCCCCTTTGTGATCTAAATCCCTCGTTTACGCTGATATTATATCTATAAGTGGCAAAAGTATTTCCGCCTAAGATTTCGGCAAAGCCCCCTTGCGCATCTTCAGAGTAATTGTATTGTAATATGATGTAGGTGTTTCTGGAATCAATATGCATTCCGTACGAATCTTCCGGCCCCCGGGCTCCTATTGATACGTTATGTTGTACAATGGTATGTTGGGTAGCAAAGAACCACGCACCACTACCCCTTGCCGCCATGCGAGGATTAGAGTCGTCACCGGTAAATTCAAAGCGATTATTTTCTACCAAGGCGTTAAAGGTTCTGCTCAATACTACCCCGGATCCCCCTGTTCTGAAGGTGTGATTGTTCGTAATCACGTAATTCCAGTTTTTATTCAGTGAGTCCGGACTAGTGCCCTGCTGATTGCCTCTATGCCGGGTCCAGATGCCTATTTTTTCAATGTCCGTAAAGTAGCAGTTATTTACCGTGACATCCCGTATCTGTTTTTCCTGTCCCGGCACCAAATTTCGCTCGGTTTCCAAAAAGATGGCCCCGGACTCTATCTGATCAAAACCTACGTTATTATCGATCGCGTAAATACCCCGAAGCGTAAGGTTATCAAATACGAAATGATTCATAGTTTGATTTCCGGTATTATGCACATAAATACCATGACCGGCTTTATCGTCATTTCCCGGACGGGATACTAAACGATTATTTGTTATTTCCAGGTTTCTTACCTCCACATAATGTTGATTTTCGATCAGAATAGCGGCCTCGTAATCACCTCCCGGAGCAGTAGAACCATTAATAATCGGTTTATCACCTGATCCAAAAGCCGCGATAATAATGGGATTAGACGCGTTTCCTGAGCTTTGCAGGTTCAGTTGCCCTATAAATGTCTCCCCGCGTTTAAAAAGTATCCGATCTCCGGGGCTAAAAGAGCTGCCACTTACTTTATTAAGGGTTTTCCAGGCATTACCCGCAGAGGTACCACTGTTTGAATCACTACCAGATACGCTACTCACATAATAATCTGTGGCAGACACGGACCAACTAAAAAGCATTAACATAGATGCTGTTACTAAAATTTTTTTCATCATTCTACTGGTTTAGTTGTGTTGAAATTAGGCATTCATACCCTGCATAAATGGGTATGAATACGGCTAAAAGGTAGTGAAATAGCCCAGGATAGATCCTTGGTTTTTGGCACCCAACATTTTCTAATCCAGGGTGATCTACATGAAAACCTCACTACCCCTTCGAGGGGTAGTAAGGTGCTTCGGTCGTGTGTACAGTCTAAAAAGCATACTGCATTTGAACTGTAACATGACACTGGTTTTTAATTCAAATGGAGATTTTCAAAAATTTTAAGCCACAGCTTACTTCACGTACATCGGGATGTTCAACT
>JBCCIX010000098.1:0-11557 GCA_039028075.1 Bacteroidota bacterium
CCTAAGGGCTGCCATATTTTTTCTTCAAAGTATTCGGCTAGTTTTTGACCGGTTGCCCGTTCAATGATAATGGCCAGGATCTCGGTATTGATACTTTGGTATTCATACGACTGATTGGGATCTTCTTCAATTTTAGTGTTGATGACCTGCTTTAGATGATTTCGCCCGTAGTATAGTTTGGCTATCTCTGCAAATGGGTTGGTGTAACTATCCTCATTGAACTTAAGGCCTGTGCGCATATTCAGTACATGCTCGATCAAGATATTTTTAAAACGCGGATCCTTGCTCGCTAATTCACTTATGTAATTGGTGATGGGTTCATTCACATCGTTAATATGGCCTTCCTGTATGGCAATGCCTACCAGGGCGGACACATAGGACTTAGCTACCGAAAAAGAGGTGACTATAGATTCCTCGTTGTACTTCTCAAAGTACTCTTCGTATAAGATACTGTCATTTTTGATTACTATGAAAGCTACCGTTTTGGTTTCCTCTGCCAAAAATTGGGTCAAGTTAAGTTTGTCCATTTTTTCAGAGTTCAAGGTAATGCCGCCCACGAGTCTTTTGTATGTTTCATCACCCTGATGAAATAAGAAAGGGTCGACTGGCTTTTTTATGGCTACCTGTGGAAATTTTTTATAGTCCGTGATGTCCGCAAAATTGTAAATGACAAATCGCCCGAATTGACAACTGCTGAGGGTAAATAACAAGAAAAGGCAAAGAATTCTAGACTTCATAGGAGGATTGATAATTTGAAGTTCAAACCTCATTTTGATGAATTTGTTCAGAGTTGTATTTCCGGTTTATACATTATCATTGTACACCAAAACCCACAGAAGTTGAAAAGGTAAATTATTTGATGGAGTAAGGTTCATTTACTGAAGTTGGGTCGTTTAATTTTGGATACCAATCCATCAATATGTTCAAATAAGTGTGGCTTTATAGGGTTCCACATGGGATCAAGTAAAAAATCTACCCCTTCTCTTCTAGCCAGTTTCGCTGCTGGTACAAAATCACTATCTCCTGAAATTAGAATTATTTGTTCTACTTGATTTTTCAAAGTCATGGAAGCGATATCAAGTCCAATTTTTATGTCTACACGCTTCTGATTAAAATCAAACTGTACATCATCTTCAGTAAGATCATCGATACTTATTTCCTTTTTGATTAGTTCTTTGGATTTTTGAGGCTTAATAATCCATCTTTTTCGATCTTCAAGAACCCCGAGCCTCAGGGCAATTTTCCTTTTCTTTTTAAGCTCTTCGAAGAACTCTAATTGAAATTGATGTTGATCTGTCTTAGAAAAATCAATAGCTCTTCCAGTAACGGGATTATGCTGTTTCTTAGAATACGGTAAGCAATCGTAATAAAAGATCCTATATAAATCAAACAACTCACCTTTTGCCTGTGTCAGATGTTTAAGGCACATTTCCCATAAGTCATTAGCGGTTCTCTCTGGATCCGGTTTTTTAATCCTATTAATAGTCCTATATCTTTTTAAAAAGAATCCTCCATCAACTAGTATCGCAGTTCGCTTTTTCATCTATTCAAAAAAAAAGCTCAGGGGTCGGCATTCTCGCTATGATATTAAACAAATTGAGAATACTTCGCCAAGAGCATTATATACTACAAAGGTATTAATTCGGCCTATTTATTACAAAACAACGAATCCACTGACGAAAAGTTGGGAATTTAGTATTTCACGTAATGTCTATTTCTTAAACGCAAATTTGAAATAGATCAGTAGCAAGCTTAGAAAACAAATGATCGAGTTGGCGACAATGACCGGCCAAAGGCTAAGGGCAATTCCGTAAATCAGCCACACGATGGTACTGCTAAAAACGATGAGCATCATGACGAGGCTCAAATCACCTACACTTCGGCTTTGCCAAGCTTTGTACACTTGGGGTATAAACGTGACACTACTCAATAGCGCCCCAAAATGACCTACCCATTCTATTCCATTCATTCCTGTACGTATTTTTTAATCAACAACTAGTGGGAAATCTTGTCCACGACTGAAAGTATGTGGAAACTGCATTCGTCCCTTGTATTTTTTTGAGAGCTCCGGAACCTGATCTTCCAGATAGCCTTTTAACTCATAAATAGTGATTTTGCCGTCTTTAGGTGCGCCATCGGCCTTGCCTGACAGTGCCTCCAACAGTACGTAGGTGAAAAGGCCGTGGCCAAGCTCCGTAAATTCGGTGGCGAATTGCTCGCTTCCCGCCGCAGCTAATACATGGATACCAGTACTTCTGGAAAGTTGGGCCAAGGCTTTTTCTTCCGTCGCCCCCCTTTGTGCTAATATTTCCGCTCCACCTTCGGATTGGCACGCGTCTATGATTACGACTTGCTTGAGCGCGGCAATGGCTTTGAGTTTTTCCTGTAATTCTCCTGCGTAGATCCCCGTTTTTCTCAGTTTTTCGTCACTGTAAAGCTTGGTGTTGTTCGAGGGCACAAAATAAAAATTATTGTCTACCATGCTTCCGTGGCCGGCATAGTACAGATACAATACATCCTGAGGTCGGATTTGCTCCTTGAGTTCATCTAGTTTGATTAAGATATTCTCTTTGGTGGCTTCTTTATCGTAAATAGAAACTACTTCCACCTTATCAAACAGATCTTTTGTGTGGCCTTTGATAAGTTCTACGAAGCCTTCAGCATCGGCAGAGGCATAATTAAGATTGAGGGATTCGTTTTGATATTTATTAATACCAATAGCGAGAAGATAAAGGGACGACTTCAGGTCACCCCCAAACCGCAAGTTTACTCTACTCTTTTGTGATTCTATGTTTCCTTTGCTAGAGGCGGAAACCTCGATCACGTTAAGTCCCGGTACCACGTTGAACTTATGTGCAACTACCTGCGATTTCCCTGGTTTAACCTGAAGCTTTTCATTCAATATAGCTTTACCATTTTGAAAAAGGGTAGCCTCTTTGGCACCTCCCCCTGCATCAATGACTTTAAACAATATATCCACTTCCTGCTTATCAATAGCCTGGTTGTTTTTTGGCGCTAGAATTTCAATTTTTGGTGGAGGAGATTGCTGCATTTTATCCAGCATGTTTAAGCGGTTGTTGGAACGATTAGAAAAGACATCTTTCAGCAGGGTAGGTTCGTAAAATTCATCAAAAAACTGATCTACACTGTAACTTTTCATACCCTTTACAAACACAATGTTATTAAAGGCCCCATCAGTGGCGTTAAAATGGCCATCTGAATTAACTGCCATCCAATCCCGTTGACTGAGTGTCATGTAGTTTACAAGCTCTTCACCGCTCAGCATATCCCAGATGATTACCTCGCCATTTTCGGAAGCACTCACTAGGTATTTGTCATCCGGGGTAAAAGATAAATTGGTTACCGGCGCGCTGTGGCCCTTAAACTGTTTTATGACTGGGTAGTCACTAGTTTTGCCGTCACGTACACGGATCACCCGGTCCGCACCTGTAGTACAAAGTACGTCGCCACTATGGCTAAACAGGGCTGAATACGTTGGGCCATCATGGTCTGAGAATCTGGCGAATTGAAGTCCCGTATTCATATCCCAAATTTTCA
Organism: Bacteroidota bacterium; assembly: GCA_039028075.1. Taxonomy (GTDB): domain Bacteria; phylum Bacteroidota; class Bacteroidia; order Cytophagales; family Cyclobacteriaceae; genus Fulvivirga. The sequence continues at coordinate 3,559 of JBCCIX010000098.1, forward strand.
CTTTTCCATCCCAGCTTGTGGAAGCGATGACAGGCTTTTTAGGATGAATATCAAACGAATGGATCACATCCGTATGGCCGATAAAGTTTCGCACTTCCCTTTTGCTATCGATCTCCCATAACTTCAATGTCTTATCAAGGCCGGCCGTGAGCAGGTAAATGTCATTGTTTACGAACTCCAATTGATAGGGTGAGGCTTGCTCAAAAGTTAATGTAGTCAGGAGCTCTCCGGACTCAAGGTCCCAGATCTTCGCTGTGCTGTCCCAGCTTCCGGTGGCTATTTTCGTTCCATCCTGACTAAATGTTACGCTAAACAGCTCACCTCTATGCCCTTTGTAGGTAACCAGGGTTTCACCTGTCTTTACGTTCCAAAGTCGGGCGGTATTATCTGCACTTCCCGTAAGTAAGTACTTACCGTCTTTAGAGAATTGCATCGCTAATACCGCTTTTTCATGTCCAGCGAAATCATTCACAATTTTGCCGGCCTTGTAATCCCAAAGTCGTACCAAAGTGCCCAGCTTTCCTTTGGCCAAATACTTTCCATCCGGGCTTATGGCAATATCGTTCTTTAAGTCCGTGTACTTCTTAATGTAAAAATCCCAGGAACTCCTATCATAGTTCAATCCTCCCTTATCGACGCTATTTAGAAAACCATCCAGCACTTTTACCAGGGAACCATCTCTTGCATTTAAGATGCGAATGGTTTTATCGTCATTACTTAATGCAATTAAGCTGGCATCCGGATTGAATACGATATCCGTGTTTTCTTTTTCAGATCCTACACCTATTTCCCACTTAAGATCACCGGATGATAAATCAAATAATTTGACGGAGTCCATCGTCGCTACGAGTACATTTCCATTTTCAACATCCAAACCTCCGAACTCCTCGTTATGGGTGTAGATTACTTTTTTAGTAGAGCCGTCCGTTAAATCCCATACCTTTATATCTCCGCTATTACTAGCCGAGACCAAGTCAATACCGTCGAATTTTATGAATGAACCGCAACCTCCGCAGTACCCTTCCTTCGGTTTTAGTTCAAACTTTTTCTCACTACTTTCAATGTCGTACATCCATACGGAACGATTGTCGCCGCCAAAAGCTATCCGCTGACCATCAGGACCAAACGAGGCATCTATACCATAACCAATACCCTTATCGGGATTTACTTTGTACCTTCTTATTTCTTCCCCGGTTTTTAAGTTCCAGAGAATGGCTTCCCAATCAAAACCTGCCGTAAGCAGGTACTTACCATCAGGGCTTACCGCTACAGAGGTCATATAGTCCGTGTGACCTGAGAAGGTGCGGATCAATTCACCTGAAGCAATATGCCAAAGCTTTGCGGTAAAATCGGCCGAACTACTCACAAAGTGTTTGCCGTCAGGGGTTATCACTAAGTCGTTTATGGTTGATTTGTGCCCCAGAAAGGATCTTATTTCCCGCCCGGTGGCTAGCTCCCACAGCTTAACGGTTTTATCTCTACTTCCGGACAATAAAAACTTCCCATCCGGAGTGAACGCCACTGATTTGACTGCTTCATAATGACCACGCTGAACTACAGTCTCGAGGCGTTGTGCTTGACTCACTACGCTAGAAATAAAAAATAGAACTAAAGCTAAATATCTCATTTGGCGGGGCGATTAGGCCAATTTAAAGATACTTTTCGAAAAGTAAGGCAATAATACCTATATTGTACCTCAGGCATTATGTTTACTATGGTACGTCTCGGCTCTCTTTTTCTTTTAGTAGCACTCGGCAACCTTGCCTTTGGGCAGGCTAAGTCTCGTTTGCTGCCCTCAAATATCAATAAACCATCAATCAATTATTACGCTCCCTTTATAAGTGGAGATGGTCTTACTTTGCTCTATTTGCACGATTACACGGATGAAGGTAACCATGCGATGATGACCGCTACCAAGAAAACGGTCAGCACCTGGAATGATGGTATTGAGGTAAATAAACTTATCAACAGGCCTACCTTAAATTATCGAGGAGGTTACAGTCTAAGTTTCGATGGAGAAATGATGTATTTCTCATCAAGAAAATCCGGCCTTGGGGGGTTTGATCTTTGGAGTAGTAAAAGACGTGGAACTGACTGGGAGGCTCCTAAGAACTTGGGTTCACCTACTAATTCTAGGGAGAATGAAGGGGGGCCGTGTTTATCTCCAGACGGTGAATATCTTTATTTTATGCGTTGTGAGAAAATGAGTGAATACGGCGGCGCTTCTGGTTGCCGGATTGTAAGGTCGAAAAAAACGAATTTCGGATGGGCGGAACCCGTAGATTTACCTGCCAATATTAATACCGGGAATTCCCAAACTCCGCGGATTTTAGCAGATGGAATCAGTATGATTTTTGCGTCGGACCGGTTGGGGGGTGCCGGTGGCCTTGATCTCTTTCTCACCAAAAAGCAAGGTGAAAACTGGTCGGAGCCGATTCCTTTGGAATTTCTTAATACCACCCGTAATGATCAGTTTGTGACTACCGATGCCAAGGGTCGGTATATGTACGTTGCTGAAAACACAGGTAGAAACAGCCAGCTAGTGATGAAATTGATACCCAAAGCGCTACAGCCTGCTAAGGTGATGAGGGTCAAAGGGCAAGTAACTGATGCTAACGGTGCACCCACGCAGGCGAATCTTACAATTTTTAATATTGATGACCGTGACCGGCTTTGGAACGAAAAGCTACCTGCCAACGGTGAGTTTGCGGTAGTAATGAACGAAGGGGCTTCCTATGATTTGGCCGTGGAATCTCAAGCCCCCGGGGTAATGTTCTATTCAAAAGTCTATGAGCTTCAAGAAATAGGTGCCCGTGATAAGCAAACCCTTACAATTACCTTGGAACCCATTGAGATGGAAAAATCGTATAGTACAGAAATCCAGTTTGAAGAGCACCAGGCTAAAATAAAAGATATTTCTACTTTTGAGCTGCGCAGAATATCAAACATGATGCGGAAAAATCCGCAAATGCGCATTGAAATAACTGCGTTTTTAGACCTTTACAAAAGCGATAGCACACAATCTGACCCCGATTTGACGGAGTTACTCATAGACTCCATGTATGTTGAGCGTGAAGTGGCTATTCCTATTAACTTGGATAGTGCTCAAACATATTCCGGTGATTCTCTTACTATTGATTCAGTCAGTACAGATTCGGCCGCTTTAGACCTTCAGGAATTCAGGGATTCTGTGAAATATGAAACCATACAGGAATTATTCCTTAAAAGGACCTACCATAATGACAGGACGATTTATGAAGTGGAGGCAGTAAAAGATTATTTGGTAGGAAGAAGCATAGACGAGTCAAGGATACTAACGCGAACCCAAGTTGATAAAGAGAGTATTTGGATGAGAAACGAGCTTGATGACAATTCTGAACCAAGTGAAACACCGGCTATTAGAAGAATAGAATTGAAGTTTTTAGAACTATAGCTTTTGGTGTACGGTCAAATTTTCTTGAATAAAATAAAAGCGCTTAGAAAATAGCCAATTAATTCGTTTCAATGGGGACAACCACTAGTGTATTTTCCCACATCATGACCATATCCAGTTCATCTTTCATTTGATCAAAGGAGATTGTAAATTGTTCAAATAAATCCTGGGTGCGGATAGCCGGTACTTCTACCGATAGTACATCGGATTCAGGGTCCCGGTTAGCGCGGCCCGAGGGTACCTTTACGCCCCAGTTTGGAATGTCCTGATTAAGAATAACTGTCCAGAGATCTTTCTGGGGGATAGTCCACAGACTATAAGTGCCAGGCTTTAAAATGTTATCTTTAATATTGACCGTTTGATTTACCGTAAAGGTGGTTGGTTCGTTAGCTCCGGTGCGCCATACTTCTCCGTAAGGGACCAGTGCTCCAAAAATCTGTCGTCCGTTCTTAAAAGGGCGGCAATAGTTGACCTCTATATTCAAACTATCCGAGCCGAAACTTGCCGTATCAGCGGGGCTAAATGACTTGGTATATGAATGCATAACAACAGCTACAACGGCGATTAATGCAATCGTAACCCCTCCGATGATAATCAGTTTTTTCATAGTTACGCTCTGACGGTGTTACTAGTATACTTACTTCTTGTCAATTAAGTTGCTCTTTATCGTGATCAATTTGTTCACGAAGCCTACCGTTTTTATAATAGTAGCGCCAAACTCCGCTTTTTGTACCTTTTGAATATTTACCTTGGGACTCTTTTTTCCCGCCTTGATAATAATAAACCCATTCTCCTTCGCGCAACCCATTAATAAACTGTCCTTGTTCCGCCAGGTCATTGTTTTCGAAGTAATAGGTCCACTTGCCGTGAGGCACCCCATTTTTAAATTCACACTCTATTTCTCTCTTTCCACTGGCATAATAGTTTATTTTTAAACCATTGCCGTCTTTAAGCGTTCCGGCATCCAATTCTTTACCTGTTTCGGTATAGTAGGGCGAAATATTCATAAGTTTTCCGGTTTGCCAGGTTTCCTCCTGCATAAGTTTTCCGTTATCGTGAAATAACCCCCAAAGACCATCCTCTAATCCATTTATAAAGCTGCCTATACTCCTCAATTTACCATTATCATAGTAGTAGAACCATTGACCATGCTGCTTATCGTTTAAGAACGCACCTTCCTCCATCACGTAACCTGTACGATTAAAGTATCGCCAATTCTTAGTTTTTATACCATTTGCATACCATCCCTGAGTTTTAAGTTTTCCATTGGTATGGTAGCTGAGATATACACTATCTCGCCAGCCTTCTTTATAGTGAATTACTTCAGCCACTTCTTCATTGGTATGAAACTCCTTCCATATACCGGCGGGTGTACCCATGACGTAGTGTTTCTCTGATTTAAGATCACCATTTCTGTAGAACTCCTTCCAGGTACCATCCGGTACTCCTTTCTTATAGTATTCCTCTTTGGCTTTTCTTCCAATATTATAGTTTTCAAGCCATTTACCATCCTTTTCTCCATTCGCGTACTCTCCTTCCTTGAACACGTAACCGAATTCGTTGTACTCTTTGTATTTACCATTAAGTGTATCATTTTTATAATTGATGGAAGCTACTTGCTCTCCGTAGATGTTGAAGGCCACTGATTCTCCATTTTTTCTCCCATTTTCGTAAATATCAACACTACTGATTTCTCCACTTATGAAGTAATTCGTCCATTTCCCTTCTTTCTGTCCGTTTTTAAACTTGCCCTTAAGCTTAACTTGTTGTGTAGGGTAATATTCCGTGTAATTCGTGGGAATGCCTTCATCAAAGTTTATTTTGACCTTTATGGTTTGGTCAGGGTAGAAAATAAACCAAGTACCCACGCGCTTATTTCCATCGTATTCACCTTCCTCAATTTTGATATCGGCAGAATCATAGACCTGCCATTTGCCTTGCCTCATTCCATTTTTAATATCTCCAATAGCATATATGGTACTATCCGATGAAAAAAATTGAGCATGGGAGGGGCTATAGTCAATAATAATAAGGGTGATGAAGCACAGGCAAAGTGCAAATCTTGGTTTAGCCATTACATTTTTATTATTCATTGGCCTCAGTATATTTGCAAATATACTTCTAAATGCAGAGCTCATGGGTGCCTTAATCGTGGTTTTAGTTTTGTTCGTCGCAGCAATAATTTCGCCAATACTTCTTCCCAATAAATTATTCAGTGATAACAAACATGACATAGACGGCACTACGGACTAACGATAGCTGTTGCTTCTATCTCCACCAGATAATCAGTGCCGATCAACTTCCTGACTTCTACCATAGAAGTGCAAGGTCTGTTTTTTATAAAACATTCCCCGTGCGCTTTTCCTACTTTTTCCCATACGTTAATATCGGTAACGTAGATTCTGGTACGTATGACATCACTAAGTTTACCTCCAAGTTGCTCTAGGCTGTTTTTGATTATTTCTAGTATTCTCTTGGTTTGACCGTAGGCATCACCCGGAGAAACTACTTTTCCATTTTGTACGGCCACTGTTCCTGAGACCTCAATTTGATTTCCCATTCTTACTGCTCTTGAATAGCCTACTTTATCCTCCCAAACTGCACCTGTACGTATATTTGTTCGCTGCATGGTAATTTGATTAATTAGCAACTAATTCAATTCTAATTTATGAAGAATATTTGTGTGTTTTGCGGATCAAGCTCAGGTACAGATCCTATCTATTCTGAAACGGCCCGATTGCTAGGTAGGCAGTTTGTTCAGCACAATATCCGGCTAATATTTGGAGCAGGAAAGGTAGGTTTAATGGGAGTGATTGCAGATACGGTACTGGACTGTGGCGGTGAGGCCGTGGGTGTTATTCCAGACTTTTTGTGGGAGAAAGAGGTAGGTCATACTGAACTTACAGAACTCCATGTAGTGGAATCAATGCATCTAAGAAAGCAGAAAATGGCTGAGTTAGCAGACGGGTTTATTGCCATGCCCGGAGGTTTCGGGACCCTGGAAGAAGTAGCAGAGATCTTAACCTGGGTTCAGTTAGCGTTGATCAGAAAACCTGTAGGCATTCTAAATGTAAATGGATTTTATAATCCTCTGCTAAAACAATTAGATCAAATGGTAAATCATGGCTTTTTAAAGGTCCAGAATCGGCAGTTAATCATTGAGATAACTACCACGGAACGAGCCGTAGACAGGCTGAGGGATTTTGAATTCGACGATTTTTCAATTTGGGATAAGCTTGAAAAAACGTAAAAATCAAAATCACCCAAAATGGGTTATTTGATAGAAGCCGGGATGAAATTATGTTGGCGTTCCCAAAGTATTAGCTAAAATTTCTTAATTTTTAAAAGATAACATTCTACATGGTAAAACTTTGCCGCTTTGTTCTTTTAACTTTTGTTGCAGCAGTTTTCGTGCATCAGGTAAGGTCTCAAAACCAAACACTTGGATTCCATATTGTAGGAGATGCTAAAAAGGTAAAGATCCCGTTTGAGATCTACAGTAACCTTATCGTGATACCGGTTATTCTCAATAACCAGTTGCCACTCAAGTTTGTACTGGATACCGGGGTCAGAACTACCATTCTCACTGACAAGGCCTATAGCGATATCCTCAATATGAGCTATAATAAAAAATATACTATAGCCGGTCTTGGCGGAGATAAATTAGTAGAAGCTTACGTGACTAGTGGTGTATCATTGACGTTACCTCCCGGAGTTAAGGGTCAGGGTCATTCTATGCTCGTATTGGAGGAGGATTATCTTGAGTTGAGAAATTATTTGGGTGTTAATGTCAATGGTATTTTAGGCTATGAGGTATTTAGCCGTTTTATAGTTGAAATAAATTATGATACTAAAGTGCTGACCTTAACCACGCCTGAGTACTTCAAAAAAAAGCGTGGTTATGACGAAATCCCCATTACGATCGAAGACACCAAGCCGTACATTAATGGTCATGTGATCTACAATGATGGAAACGAATTAGATCTTAAGCTAATGATCGATTCAGGTGCTAGTCACGGTCTGTTTCTTGAGGAGAGTAGCGATCCTCAAATTTATGTTCCAGAGGCCAATATTAGCAGCACGCTAGGCAGAGGGTTGGGTGGTGTTTTAAACGGTAAAATTGCCCGATTGAAAAGGTTTGAAATCGGTGGACGATCTTGGGAAGATATAATTGCCACATTCCCAGAAGAGGACGATTTAATGGACAGTCTAAAACGTACAAGTGTATTCCGAAACGGATCAATAGGGGGAGAAATTCTCAATAGGTTCAAAGTAATTTTTAATTTCCCAGAAGAAAAATTGTACATAAAAAAAGGGCGTTCATTTAAAAAGAAATTTACTTACAATCTGAGTGGCTTAGTGGTAAAAGCCAAAGGCAGTGCCTTGGTTGATTATGAAATTGTGGCGGTAAGAGATAAATCGCCAGGAGAGGTAGCAGGTTTCAAAAAAGGAGACCGAATTGTTTCCATTAACAATTTTAACGCTAAAGACATGACGCTTTCTACCATTGTTGCCTTTTTAAACGCAAAAGAGAATAAGCGATTGAGGATTCGGGTCAAACGCGGC